>DASZEI010000001.1:0-3238 GCA_035940975.1 Jatrophihabitans sp.
CAGGAGAGCGACGCCGGCGGTCGATGCCATGCTCGCCCAGTTGGACGGCGACTCGTTCGCACCCGAGCTGCAGCGGTCCTTGGTCGAGGCCAACACCTTGCCCTGCGAGAGCCTCGACGAGCTGCGGGCGGAACTGTGCCGGCTGCGCCGCCGGTTGAACGAGGTTGCTGATCCCCTCGGGCTAGGCGTGGTGGCAACCGGAACGGTTCCGCTGGTCGATCTGCTCGGCACCAACATCTCGGCTGGCGCGCGCTACGAGCGAATGCAACACGAATACCAGCTGCTGGTTCGGGAGCAACACATCTGCGGGGTTCAGGTGCACGTCGACGTGCCCGATCGGGATGTCGCGGTCGCCGTCGTGCAGCATGTGGCGCTGCACTTACCGACGTTTCTCGCGTTATCGGCCAGCTCGCCGTACTGGCGGGCGGTCGACAGCGGTTACGCCAGCTATCGCCGCATGATCTGGCAGCGTTGGCCGACTGCCGGACCACCAGACGAAGGGCTGGTCGGCGACTTGCGACCGGAGCTGGAGGCATTCGGCGACTGGAAACAGGTGCTTGAACTGTCCAACGAGCCCTTGCCGCGGGCAGCTCCGCGGCCCGTCAACGCCGGATGTTCGGCCGTCGCGGCGAGCTCACCGACGTGGTTGGCGCTCTCGTCGCCCAGACTCGCGGCGAGTCGTTGTACCGCGACCCGCCGCCCATGGTGCCGACGACGCCGGCCTTGCTTGACGGCTACCTCGATGCCGGCGGCCACGGTGCTCGCTATGACCAAGCAGCGGAGGCCAACGGCCGGGTTGTGCCCGCACTACGGCCGGATGTTCCGGGTGCTGGACCGGCTGCAAGCCCGCGGTATGGCTGCGGGCACGGGGATGAGGACGGGGCGATCGCCCTGCTCAGTGCCGGTCCCGTCGACGCCGCCAGCGGAAGCACGATCGTGAACTTGTACCGGGGCGGCGCCGCGAAGGACACCTGGATCTTGCGTTGAGAGGAGCGCCCTGATGTGTGGCATCGCAGGCGAAATCAGATTCGACGAGAAGTCGGCTGACGTCGGGGCGGTTACCACGATGACCGCCGCGTTGCACCGTCGCGGCCCCGACGGCTGGGGCATCCACGCTGGCGGCGCCATCGCGCTCGGCCACCGCCGGCTGAAGATCATCGATCTGTCGGACCGGGCCGCGCAGCCCATGGTCGATCCCGAGCTCGGGCTTACCACCGTGTTCAACGGCTTAATCTACAACTACCGTGAGTTGCGCTCAGAGCTGCGCGCCGCCGGCTACCGGTTCTTTTCCGACTCAGACAGTGAGGTGCTGCTCAAGGCATATCACCGGTGGGGCACCCGGTGCGTCGACCACTTCCTCGGCATGTTCGCTTTCGCCGTGCTCGAGCGCGATAGCGGGCGGCTGGTGCTCGGCCGCGACCGGCTCGGGATCAAACCGCTGTACCTCGCCAAGACCGGTGAGCGGCTGCGCTTCGCCTCGACGCTGCCGGCGCTGCTCGCCGCGGGTGAGGTGGACACTGCGATCGACCGGGTGGCGCTGCACCACTACATGAGTTTTCACTCCATCGTGCCGGCTCCCCGCACGATTCTGGCCGGGGTGGAGAAGCTGCCACCGGCCACGGTTCGCACCGTGCATCCGGATGGCCGTCAAGAGGACCAGGAGTACTGGCGGCCGGCGTTCACGCGAGGGGGTGCTGGTCGTGGCCGAGATGCTCTGCATATTGTGGACTGGCCGGGCGCTGTGCTGGATGCAGTGCGGCTCGCCGTGGAGCGGCGCATGGTTGCCGACGTTCCGGTGGGAATCTTGCTTTCCGGTGGCATCGACTCCAGCCTTGTCGTGGCGCTGCTGGCCGAGGGCGGTCAGCAGGGGCTGCGCACGTTCAGCGTCGGGTTTGAGGCCGCCGGCGGCGAATCCGGGGACGAGTTCTTCTATTCCGACCAGGTCGCGGCACACTTCGGCACCGATCATCAGAAGATCATGGTTCAGTCGGATCGGCTGCTCTCGGCAGCGGACGCGGCCATCCAGGCGATGAGTGAACCGATGGTCAGCCATGACTGTGTCGCGTTCTACCTGCTCTCCGAGGAGGTTTCCCGCTCGGTGACCGTGGTGCAGTCTGGGCAGGGTGCAGACGAGATATTCGCCGGCTACAACTGGCATCCACCGCTTGCCAGCGTGCCGCGGGACCATGCCGCGGCGGCCTACGCGGAGCTGTTCGTGGACCGCCCACACGCCAAGCTGGCCGAACTGCTGGAGCCGGAGTGGCTAGCCGACGCCGACTACAGCCGTGCATTCATCGACATGCACTTCGGTGCTCCCGGCGCTGACACGGCGCTCGATGCGGCGTTGCGCCTGGACAGCACGGCCATGCTGACCGACGACCCGGTCAAGAGAGTGGACAACATGACGATGGCGTGGGGAGTGGAGGCGCGGGTGCCGTTTCTGGACCACGAGCTGGTCGAGCTCGCCGCCGCCTGCCCACCCGAGCTCAAGCTTGCCGCGGGCGGCAAGGGCGTACTCAAGGCAGCCAGTCGCGGTGTGGTCCCTGACTCGATCATCGATCGACCCAAGGGGTACTTCCCGGTTCCCGCAGTCCGGCACCTGTCCGGTTCGTTCCTTGACCGGGTGCGCGACGCGGTTACCGATCCGGTGGCCAAGGACCGCGGGCTCTTCCGCCCGGACTGGCTGCAGCGCATGCTTGCGAATCCCAACACCGAGCGCACCACACTGGGGTCCAACGCCTTGTGGCAGGTCGCCCTGCTGGAGATGTGGCTGCAGGACAAGGGGGTCTAGGTGGATGCGGCAAGCTCCGGGCACGTCAACGGCTTCGCGCGGCGGCGCCGCGCCCGGCTCGCCGCCGAGTTATCCGGCCTCGACTGGCTCGCCGCCGAGACCTGTACCTCACCCGCGCTGTCCCCGGACGGCTGCACCCTGGCCGTGGTCTCCGACCGCGACGGCACGCCGGGAGTCTGGCTGATCCCGTTGGTGCGGCCCGGCGAGCCGGTGCGGCTGGACACCGGCGAGGATTACGTACGGGTGGTGAGCTGGTCCCCCGACGGGGAGTGGCTGTGCCTGAACACAGCGCCCGGTGGCGGCGAGCGGACCCTGGTCCGTGCGCTGCGCCCGGACGGTTCGGATACCCGGGTCATCGCCGGTATCCCGGCCGGGATGGCGTCGATCGGCTGCTGGCAGCGCGGCGGGCACATCGTGGGCATCGCGGAGAGCAACGCGGCGGACCTG
>DASZEI010000002.1:0-2707 GCA_035940975.1 Jatrophihabitans sp.
TCATGAAGATGCCCCGGCAGACCGAGATCGTGAAGCACGAGACGTTCGCCCCGCTGCTCTACGTGCTCAGCTACGACAGCTTCGACGAGGCGATCGCGATGCAGAACGACGTGGCGCAGGGGCTGTCGTCCTCGGTGTTCACCCTCGACGTCCGCGAGGCCGAGCTGTTCCTGTCCGCGGCGGGCTCGGACTGCGGCATCGCCAACGTCAACATCGGCCCGTCCGGCGCCGAGATCGGTGGCGCGTTCGGCGGCGAGAAGGAGACCGGCGGCGGCCGGGAGGCCGGTTCGGACTCCTGGAAGGCCTACATGCGCCGCAGCACCAACACCATCAACTACTCGACCGAGTTGCCGCTCGCACAGGGCGTCGAATTCGGCTGAGCCCGCGCAGCTCGGGCCGCCTGGTCAACGGCCCGGGCTGCTGCCGAGGGTCGGTATGTCCCTGGGCCGCTCCGGCGATTCAGGGACATACCGCCCGAAGTACCGTTGACCCTGCTCCCAGCCTGACCCTGCTCCGAGCCTGACCCGGCGCCGGCACTGGTCAGGCCAGGCCCACCCGCCGGGCCGCCAGCTCGATCCGCTCGTCGGGCGCCACCGCGGCCACCCTGAGGTAGCCGGTCGAGGCCGGCCCGTAGAACTCCCCCGGCGAGGCCACGATGCCGGCCCGCTCGGCCAGCATCCGGGTGGCCGCCCAGGCGTCGCCGTCCGGCGCTTGCAGCCACAGGTAGAACGCGCCGTCGGGCATCTTGGCGGGCAGCCCCACGGCGGCCAGCACCTGGCACAGCCGCTGCATCCGGAGCCAGTACCGCTGCCGCTGCCGCTCCACGTGCTCGTCATCGGCCAGCGCCACCGTGGCGGCGTGCTGCACCGGTCCCGGCGGCATCAGGCCGGCGTGCTTGCGCACTTCGCGCAGGTAGTGCACCAGCTCGGCATCGCCGGCGTAGAAGCCGATCCGGGCGCCGGCGAAGTTGTCCCGCTTGGACAGCGAGTGCAGTGCCAGTACCCCGGCCGTCCCGGCGCGCAGGACGGTGCCGGGCGGCTGGCTGTAACTGAACTCGGCGTAGCACTCGTCCGACAGCACCGGCACGCCTCGGTCCCGGCCCCAGCCGGCCGCCCCGGCGAGGTCGGACAGCTCGCCGGTGGGATTGTTGGGCGAGTTCACCCACACGCACAGCGCCCGGTCGGCGTCGCCGTCGGCGATCTCGTCCAACTGCTGGTAGGCAACCGCGCGCAGGCCGGCCAGGGTGGCGCCCATCGCGTACGTCGGGTAGCTGATCGCCGGGTAGAGCACGGTGTCGCGGCCGGGCGTGCGCAGCTTGAGGTGCTGCGGGACCGAGGCGACGAACTCCTTGGTCCCGACGCAGGCGGCCACCTCGGTCTCGGCGTCCACCGTCGCGCCCAGCCGGCGGGCCATCCAGCCGACCGCGGCGGCCCGGAACGCCGGTGTGCCGATCGAGGGCGGGTAGCCCTCGGCCCGGCCGGGGGCGGCCAGCGCCGCGATCACCTCCGGCGGCGGCGGGTCGCACGGGGTGCCGACGGACAGGTCGATCGCGCCGCCGTCGAGCCGGTCGGCGATCGCCTTGACCTCGCCGAGGCGCTCGTAGGGATAGGGCGGTGGGACGAATCCGGTGGTCATGACTCGATCCTGTCGGTGGATGGATTGCCGGTGGATGGATTGCCGGTAGATGGATTGCCGGTGGCCGGACTGCTGGTAGGCGGACGGTCGGTGGGCGGGCTGTCGGGATTCAGCGTGCCGGCCCGCTGGCCGGGCAGCTCGCGCGCCAGCAGTTGAGCGAGGTGCAGCCCGGTGCGGGTGCTGAGTTGCTCGAGCTGGGTACGGCAGGAGAAGCCGTCGGCAAGCACCACGGTATCCGGGCCGGCGCCGCGTACCGCGGGCAACAGGGCCTGCTCGGCCACCGCCACCGACACCTCGTAGTGGCCCCGCTCGACGCCGAAGTTGCCGGCCAGGCCACAGCAGCCGCCGACCGTCTGCAGCTCGGCGCCGGCCGCGACCAGCAGCGCCGAGTCGGCCTCGAAGCCCAGCACGGCGTGCTGGTGGCAGTGCGGCTGCACGACCGCCTCGACGCCCTCCAGGGACGGCGGGCGCCAGCCGCGCTCGGTGAGCAGCTCGGCCAGCGTCCGGGTCCGGGCCCGCACCTGCCGCGCGCGCTCGTCGCCAGCCATCAGCTCGACCGCGTCCGAGCGCAGCACCGCGGTGCAGGACGGTTCCAGGCCGACGATCGGCAGCCCACCGGCCAGCGCCGGAGCCAGCGCGTCGAAGCTGCGGCGCAGCTGCCGGCGGGCACCGTCGAGCTGGCCGGTGGAGATCCAGGTCAGGCCGCAGCAGACCTGCTCGGCCGGGATCCGCACCGAGCAGCCGGCGGCTTCCAGCACCGCGACGGCGGCCCGGCCGACCTCCGGCGTGAACGCGTTGGTGAAGGTGTCGACCCACAGCAGCACCGGATCGCCGGCCGCGACCGGATGCTGGGCGAACCAGTCGCGAAACGACTGCCGCGCGAAGTCCGGCAGCGGCCGGCGCTGGTCGATGCCGCCGACCCGCTTGGCCAGCGCCGCCAGCGGTGCCGGGCGCAGCGCGGCGTTGGCCAGCCGGGGGGCCCGGGTGGCCAGCCGGGCCCAGCGCGGCAGCCAGCCGAGCAGGTAGTGCGCGGCCGGCCGGCGCCGGCGCCGGTAGCGCTGGTAGAGCACCT
>DASZEI010000003.1:0-3749 GCA_035940975.1 Jatrophihabitans sp.
GCGGCCGCGGCCGGGGCGGCGGCCGACGAGCGGCTGGCCCCGGTTCCGGACGCGCCCGGCGACACCGGCATCTATGCCGAGGCGCGGGCGCTCATCGACGCGGTGCGCAACCTCGATCCCGACCTGGGCCGAGCCCTGATCAAGGCGTTCCGGCACGGATATCTCGACGTTCCGTACTGCCTGCATCCGGACAACGCCGGGCGGTCCCGCAGCTACCTCGACCGGGCCGGCTGGCTGCACTGGTCCAGGACCGGGTCGATGCCGCTCGCGGACACGCTGCGCCCCGGCTCGACCACCGAACTGACCGCCGCCGGGCTGCTCGACGCGCTGTCCTTCGTCGAACGCAAGTTCGACGAAGCCGGCCGGGCCGAACTCCCGGCGACAGCCGGCCTCCCGCTGGCTGCACCGAAAGAAGCTGCACCGAAAGAAATCTGGAGAACCAAGCCGATGCCACCGCTGTCCGCCGTCTCGCCCACCGTCCCCGCAATGCCGCCCGGCACCCGGGAGCACCTGGCCTCGCCGGTGACCTCGGCGGTGCTGACGATCCAGTCCCGGATGCTGGCCGCCACCCGGAACTTCCTGTGCCAGCAGGGTTTCACCGAGGTGCTGCTGCCGATCGTGGGGCCGGTGACCGATCCCGGGGCCCGGGGTGCCAAGCAGGTGGACATCGACTACTACGGCCACCGGTACAAGCTGATGACCAGTGCGATCCTGTACAAGCAGGCCTCGTTGACCATGTTCGACAAGATCTACTGCATCGCGCCGAACGTCCGGCTGGAACCGCTGGACACCACGGTGACCAGCCGGCACCTGGCCGAGTTCCATCAGATCGACGTCGAGATGGCAGGGGCGTCGCGGGACCAGGCGATGCGGCTGGTCGAGGATCTGCTCGGCTACCTGGTCGGCAAGCTGTTGTCGGAGCTGCCGGCCGAGTTCTCCCGGCTCGGCCGCGACGTCGCCGCGCTGGCCGAGGTGGGTGCCGGGCCGTTCGGCCGGCGCAGCCACACCGAGGCGGTGGCGGCCCTGCGCGAGCTGGGCCACCCGCAGAATCCGGATGCCGAGATCGACTGGGCCGGCGAGGCGATGCTGTCGCGGCTGGAGAGCAGGCCCTTCTTCCTCACCGACTACCCGAAGGGCTCGCGCGGTTTCTACGACCGGGAGAACCCGCAGCGACCGGGCTTTCTGCGCAACTTCGACCTGATCGCCGCCGAGGGCTACGGCGAGCTGTGCAGCGGCAGTGAGCGCGAGCACGACTACGCCGCGATCATCTCCCGGATGCGCGAGACCGGGGAGAACCCGGCCAAGTACAGCTGGTACCTGGACATGGTCCGCGAGGGAATCCCGGCCAGCGCCGGCTTCGGCATCGGTGTGGAACGGCTGACCCGCTACATCGCCGGCCTGGACTCGGTGTGGCAGGCCAGCGCTTATCCGAAGATTCCCGGTGTGGTGTCGCCGTGAGCCCGCTGCGGGCCACCACCTTTCCCGAAACCGCCGTCCGGACCCGGGCCCGGATCGGTGCCGCGGCGGCGTTCGCCGATTCGCAGGAGTACGGCCACGCGCTGTTCGGCGCGAGCCCCGCGGCCAGCAGCGCGGACTGGCTGGAGGACCTGCGGCTGGTGCCGCCGGTCTTCGTGCCGCACCGGCTGGCCAAGCTGATCGAGCTGGGCCGGGAGCCCACCTTCGGCGACGTGGACCTCACCAGCACGATCGGCGGCCTGCGATCCACCCTGCCGCTCTACCTGTCCGCCTTCGGCTCGACCCGGGTGGCCAGCGTCGACCTGGGGCTGGCCGCCAGCCGGCAGGCCGGCTGGCTCGGCATTCCGATGGTGGTGGGTGAGAACGTCCTGCGGGTGAACGGGTTCGGCCGGGTCTCCGACGAGGAGGACGCCGAGGGGTCGATGCTGGCCCGCATCTCGGCCTACGCCGATGGGGTGCTGGACGGATACGGCGGGGTCGTGGTGCAGCAGAGCACCGAGGACGCCGACGCCGAGGTCTGGAACATGGTCTACAGCGACCCGAGCGCACATCAGTTGCTGGAGTCGGGCCGCCTCGCCTTCGAGCTGAAGGTGGGCCAGGGGGCCAAGCCCGGGCTCGGCGGGATGACCCTGCTCGACCCGGTGTCGGCTGCCCGGCTCGCGGACTCGTACACGATGGTTCCGGTCGGCACCGGCCTCGGCACTGTCGGGACCGGCAATACCGACAACGGCACCACCGGTTCCGGCATTGCCGACAACGACCGGACCGTGCTGCGGTGCTGCAGCCCCGGCACCTTCACCGAGGAGATCCTGCGCCAGCAGATCCGCTTGATGCGCAACAACTTTCCCAGGGCCCGGGTCTGGGTGAAGCTGCCGCCCGCCCGCGACGTGCGGGCAGCGGCGGTGGTGGCCTGGCAGGCCGGTGCGGACGCGGTGACGGTGGACGGTGCCGAGGGCGGCACCGGCTGGGCACCGAGCGCCTTCCTGGAGCACGTCGGACTGCCGCTCGGAGAGTGCCTGCGCCGGATCGGCGCGCCGGAGGGTTGCCTGCTGGTCTCCGGGCGGATGTGGGAAGGCAGCCGGGTCGCCAAGAGCCTGGCGTTGGGTGCCAGCGCCGCCGGTCTGGGCCGGGCGGCGCTGATCGCGGCCGATGCCGACCCGACCTGCGGCCTGGTGAATCTGGTCGAGTGCCTGGCGCTGGAACTGCGGATGCTGCTCAGCGCGCTCGGCAAGTACTGCGTCGCGGCGCTGTCCGAGGAGGATGTCTGGTCCCCGGACGGTGGGGCGCAGCCATGGTGAATTACGTGATCCTGGACGGCCTGACCTGGATGGGCGGTGAGCCCCGCGAGCCCCGGCCGCCACGGCGATCCGGCCGCAAGTCGAAGGAGCCTGCGATGGGCGATGACCAGGGCGTGGTGCTGCTGATCGGCAGCGGATGGCGCCCCTACCGGGAGTACCTGCTGCAGGGCTTGGCCCGCCACCGGCCACTGTGGCTGATCGACGAGCACCCGGCGACCTGGCAGCATCGCTATCTCCTGGGCAGCAGCGTGGTCGGCCCGCTCGACGAGCAGCGCGCGGTCGCTGACCGCAACGGCTTGATCGAGGCGGCGCTGGAGGTGGCCAAGGAGCGCGAGGTCGCCGGAGTGCTCACCTACGACGAGGCGCTGGTGACGGCCACCGCGCACGTCGCCGAACGTCTCGGTGTGCGGGGACTGTCCGTCCGCGGCGCGGAGAACTGCCGGGACAAGGCCCGCAGCCGTAGCGAGCTGTCGCGTGCCGGAATCGCCCAACCCCGCTTCGCCCTGGTGCACGATCTCGAGGCCGCTGTCGAGGCGGCCGGCCGGATCGGATATCCGGTGGTGACCAAGCCCCGCGGGATGGGCGCCAGCGTGGGCGTGGCCCGAGCCGACGGCCCCGACGATCTCAAGGCCGGCTTCGAGGTGGCCGAACGGGCCCGGCGAGCCGGCCCGCCGGTCTATGAGGACGGCGTGTTGATCGAGGAACTGGTCGACGGACCCGAGATCAGCATCGACGGCGCGGTCTTCGGTGGCGAGTACCGGCCGTTCTGCTTGGCGCGCAAGCACCTCGGCGCTCCGCCGTACTTCGAGGAGGTCGGTCATCTGGTCGATGCCGCGGACCCGCTGGTCGGCGACCCGGCGCTGCAGGCGCTGCTCGCCGAGGCCCACCGCACGCTGGGCGTGCATGACGGCGTGACGCACACCGAGATCCGCCTGACCAGCCGCGGCCCCGTCATCATCGAGGTGAACGCCCGCC
>DASZEI010000004.1:0-13567 GCA_035940975.1 Jatrophihabitans sp.
CAGTTCGGACAACAAGACGGTGGGCCTGGGCACCGACGCCGGCCCGGAGGCCATCTGCTACCGGCCGGACCTGCTCAAGACCGCCGGCCTGCCCTCCGAGGGCGCCGAGCTCGCGACCAAGTGGTCCACCTGGGAGGACTACATCAGCTTCGGCAAGCAGTACGAGTCCTCGTCGACCAAGCAGGCCGGCAGCAACTTCGTCGACAGCGCGGCCAGCATCTTCAGCACCGCCGTCTATCAGGGCACCGAGGCCTACAACGACGCCAGCGGCAAGCCGGATCCGACCAACAGCGACGGGGTGAAGAACGCCTGGAAGTACGCCACCGAGGCCGCCCAGGCCAAGATCACCGCAGGGCTCTCGCAATTCTCACCGCCGTGGAACAAGGCATTCTCCAGCGGCGCGTTCGCGACCATCGCCTGCCCGACCTGGATGATGGGCTACATCCAGGGCCAGGCCGGCGCGGCCGGGGCCGGCAAGTGGAGCGTGGCCCCGGTGCTGCCCGGTGGCGCGACCAACTGGGGAGGCTCCTGGCTGGGCGTGCCGAAGGCGTCCAAGCACCAGAAGGAAGCCATCGCGCTGGTCGAGTGGCTGACCAACAAGCAGCAGGAGATCACCATGTGGACCGAGGGCGGTCACTGGCCCTCCAACAGCCAGGCCGCCGAGGACCCGGCCGTCAAGGGCGCCAAGGCCGCCTACTTCAGCAACGCGCCGGTCGGGCAGATCTTCGGCGACATCTCCGACAAGATGAAGATCCCGCCGATCGGGCTCTACGACACCCAGATGCAGACCGCGTTCACCCAGCAGCTGACCAACGTCGAGACCAAGGGCACCGACCCGGGCAAGGCGTTCGGCGACGCGCTGAAGGCCGTCGAGCAGGTGACCGGCTAGGTCCGCCCGATCCGCTGACGCCCCGGGCCGGTCGCCGACGAGGCCGGCTCCGGGGTCGGCAGGGCCTGCCTGCCGCGGCGAGTTCCCACCCGCCGCGGCAGGCGGCAGGCTATGGGGTGCCAGTAGCCCGATTCACCTTTCCGCACAGCAGGAAGTGATGAGATGTCCGCCAGCAGCGAGACAGCCGCCCCGGCGGCGGCCCGGCCGCCCTCGGCCGGCAACCGCACCCGAGCGGCCCGCCGATCGATCCGCCCGGGCAGCAAGGCCGCCTACGCCTACATCGCGCCGTTCTTCCTGGTCTTCGCCGCGTTCAGCCTGTACCCGTGGCTGGACACCGCCTGGGTATCGCTGCACAACGTCCGGCTGACCACCTACGACAAGCAGACCTGGGTGGGCCTGGGCAACTACCGCAACCTGTTCTCCAACACCTTCTTCTGGAACGCGCTGCGCAACACCATCAGCATCGGAATCATCTCCACCGTTCCGCAGCTGTGCCTGGCCCTCGGCATCGCCCACCTGCTCAACTACCGGCTGCGCGGCCGGACGTTCTTCCGGGTCGCGATGCTGATGCCCTACGCCACCAGCCTGGCGGCGGCGACCGTGATCTTCCTGGAACTGTTCGACCAGAACCTCGGCATCGTCAACTGGGGCCTGCAGTTGCTGCACCTGCCGCAACCGGACTGGCAGGGTTCGAAGTGGCCGAGCCAGGTGGCCATCTCGGCCATCATCACCTGGCGCTGGACCGGCTACAACGCCCTGATCTACCTGGCCGGCATGCAGGCGATCGACTCGGCCCTGTACGAGGCGGCCGCCATCGACGGCGCCTCCCGCTGGCAGCAGTTCCGCCACGTCACCCTGCCCGGCCTGCGCCCGACCATCCTGTTCACCATCGTGGTGTCCACCATCGGCGCGGCTCAGCTGTTCGGCGAGCCGCTGCTCTACCACAACGGCATTCCCAACGGCGGAACGGCCGGGCAGTACCAGACCCTGGGGCTGCTGATGTACCAGCAGGGCTGGACCAACGACCGGCTGGGCCTGGCGGCCGCCACGGCCTGGACGATGTTCGCGATCATCGTGCTGGCCGTGCTGACAAACCTGCTGCTGGCCCGACGCCGCGAGCGCAAGGTCGGCAGCCATGCGGCGCAGGTGGCGCCGCTGGTGGCCCCGGCAGCGCTGGAGGTGACCCGATGACCAGCACCGTGCGCCGGCCCGCCGCCGAGCACCCGGCGACACCGGCCGGCACCGCCGCACGACCCGGCACCAGCGGGCGCGGCACCGGCGCGGGCGGCAAGGTGGTGCGGGGCAAGCCGATGCAGGCCGGCCCGGTCACCTACCTGATCCTGATCGTGGTCACCGTGGTGTCGGTGTTCCCGCTGTACTACACGATCGTGATGGCCTCGCACACCAATGCCGAGATGGCGGCCAGCACTCCCCCGCTGCTGCCCAGCGGCTCGCTGGTGGGCAACATTCGCAAGGCCTTCGAGCTGGCCCCGCTGAACAAGGGCCTGATCAACTCGCTGATCGTGGCCGGCTGCGTCACGCTGGGCACCGTCGCGTTCTGCACGCTGGCCGGTTTCGCCTTTGCCAAGCTGAGGTTCCGCGGCAACAACCTGCTGCTCGGGCTGTGCATCGGCACCATGATGGTGCCGATGCAGATGGGCATCATCCCGCTCTACATGCTGATGGCTAAGTTCGGCTTCGCCAATCACCTGCAGGCGGTCATCCTGCCCACCCTGGTCACCGCATTCGGGGTGTTCTTCATGCGCCAGTACATCGCCAGCGCGGTGCCGGACGAGCTGATCGAAGCCGGTTACGTCGACGGCGCCGGCACGTTCCGGATCTTCCGCTCGATCGTGGTACCGGCCGCCCGGCCGGCGATGTCGGTGCTGGCGATGCTGACCTTCCTGACTGCCTGGAACGACTTCTTCTGGCCGCTGATCGCGCTCAGCTCGCAGAACCCCACCGTGCAGGTCGCCTTCCAGAGCCTGGCGACCGGATACGCCCCCGAGCAATCAATCATCATGGCCGGCACCCTCTACGGCACCATCCCGGTGCTGATCGTCTTTGCCCTGCTGGGCAGGCAGATCGTCGGCGGAATCATGCAAGGAGCAGTCAAGGGATGACCCATCGCCTGCACTTTCCGCAGAACTTCGTCTGGGGCTCGGCCACCGCCGCCTACCAGATCGAGGGAGCGGCCCGCGCCGACGGCCGGCTGCCCAGCATCTGGGACGTGTTCTGCCAGGTTCCGGGCAAGGTCAGCAACGGCGACACCGGCGACATCGCGTGCGACCACTACCACCGGATGGCCGAGGACCTGGACCTGATGGCCACCCTGGGACTGCCCTGCTACCGGTTCTCGGTGTCCTGGCCGCGGGTCATCCCGGGCGGCTCCGGGCCGGTGAACGAGGCCGGCCTGGACTTCTACCGGCGGCTGGTGGACGGCCTGCTCGATCGCGGCATCACCCCGCTGCTGACCCTCTACCACTGGGACCTGCCGCAGGCGCTGCAGTTCGAGGGTGGCTGGACCAACCGGGACACCGTAGACCGCTTCGTGCAATTCGCGATCGTGGTGGCCGAAGCGCTCGGTGACCGGGTGCCCGGCTTCACCACCCTGAACGAGCCGTTCTGCTCGGCATTCCTGGGCTACGCCTCCGGCGTGCACGCGCCCGGCGAGACCGACCGGCATGCGGCGCTGACCGCCGCCCACCACCTGAACCTGGCGCACGGCCGGGCGGTCAGCGCGTTGCGCTCGGTCACCGCGGCCCAGCTCTCGATCACGCTCAATCTGGCCCACCTCTACCCGGCCAGCGACAGCGAGGCGGACCTGGCCGCGGCCGAGCACGTCGACCGGATCGCGAACCGGATCTTCCTGGACCCGATCCTGCGCGGCAGCTATCCACAGGAGTTGCTGACCGAGACCAAGCACCTGTCCGACTGGGCGTTCGTGGCCCCCGGCGACCTGGCCGAGATCGCCGTGCCGATCGACTCGCTCGGCGTCAACTTCTACAACCCGACCACGATCGCCGCGGCCACCGAACGGCTGCGCGGCCAGCTCGCCGGCCGGTGGCAGAACGACCCGCAGCGCACCGCCGGCCCGACCGAGTGGCCGGGCACCGACCTGGCCTACTCGATCCCGATGCCCGGCCCGCACACCGGGATGGGCTGGCCGATCCGGCCGGCGAGCCTGACCGAGCTGCTGCTGCGGCTGCATCGCGAGTTCCCCCGGCTACCGCTCTACATCACCGAGAACGGGGCGGCTTTCGACGACCACCTCAGCCCGGACGGCCTGGTGCACGACGAGCGCCGGATCGACTACCTGCGCGCTCACCTGGCAGCGGTGCATGCCGCCATCGAGGCCGGCGCCAACGTCCGCGGCTACTACCTGTGGTCCTTCCTGGACAATTTCGAGTGGGCCTGGGGGTACTCCAAGCGCTTCGGCATGGTGTACGTCGACTACGACTCGCTGGCCCGGACACCGAAGGACTCGGCACTCTGGTACGCCGACGCGATCAGGCAGAACTCCATTCCTGCCCCGGATTGATTCGAGTAGATCGGGATGATTTGGTCAGGTGGTGGCTGATCGGGTGATCTTGACACTGTCTATAGGAGCGGCGAGGATCGGGCGTCCTGCTCGTCCTATCCAAAGGGGTACAGGTATGAGAACTCTCGTTCGAATCAGCAACGCGCTGACGGCCAAGGCGCTCGGCCCCGTCGACGCCGGCGCATGCGTCTCGACCCGTGGCTGCTGCTGCAACTCCGCCCACACCTACGGCATCAACTGCTACGGCAGCTGCGTCAAGATGTCCTGCACCTACCCGTACAGCGCGTACCGGCAGCCCTGCTCAGGGTGAGCCAGCCGATCGGCTATCACCGGCACACCGGGGGGCGACGATGCCGGTGATAGCTGATTGGGCGGCGACTGCGATGCTCGTGGTCTTCGTAGTGGCCGTGATCGCCAAGCTGCGCTCGGCCCGCGCCTTCGACGACTTCGCCGCGTCGCTGACCCAGTTCGGTATCTCCTCGATCTCCGGGCAGCGACTGGCAGCCGGGGCGGTGTTGCTGCTCGAGGCGATTGCCAGCGCCGGCCTGCTGGTGCTGGCCCACCATCCGCTCGCTCGCTTCGCCCTTCCGATCGCGCTGCTCGTCGCCTTCGGCGCCGGTGTCGCGTTCGGCGCGCGCGGCGGCCGAGCGAGCGCATGTCACTGTTTCGGTACTTCCACCGAGCTGCCGACCGGCCCCCATCTGGCACTGAACGGCTCGCTGGCCGCACTCGGGTGCCTGGCGGTATTGGCCGGCGACCCGGCCGGCTCGGCCGGTGATGCGGTGCTCGGCATCGGGCTCGGCATCATCACCGGGATCCTGTTCGTCTGCGCCGCCGACCTGTACGCCGCGCTCTCGACGCGCGGAAAGCGCGCTCTTGTAGAGAAAGTTGGTTGAGGTGGCCGTCCTGACCGCTGTCTGTGTCCTGCTTGCCGTGCTGGTAGCCGTCGACCTGCTGCTTACCGTGGGAATCCTGCGCCGACTTCGCAACGGCGCTGACGGGACGCCCGCGCGACCGGTCGCCACCCCGGCACCCGGTCATCGCATCGACCTGGGTCTGGACCGGCAGCCCTGGCCTGCCGGGGCTGAAGCACTGCTCGGCGGCACCGCGCTGGTGGCCATGGTGGTGCTGGGCTGCTCCACCTGCGAGCGGCTGCACCGGGCGATCGACGAGCTCGACTACGGTGTGCCGATCCCGTTCCTGGTGCTCGGGCAAGCCGAGCCCGAGGAGGCGGAGGCCACTGCTGCGTACCTGGCCAGCTGGCACGACGCCACCCCGATCATCGCGCCGCGCGCCTTCGACGAGTTGGACTCCTTCGGCCGGCCGGATACCTACCCGGTCATCTTGGTCATCGAGAACGGCCAGGTGACAGCCAGCGGGTACCGGCTGCACGAGGTGACCGCGGCGATGTACAAGGCAGCGGACCGCCTCGATGCCGCCTCCCGCTCGCGCTGAGCGAAGCTCCTGGCGCGCGTTCGGAGCTGCCTGCCAGCTGGCGTTTCGCACCTCGCCAGTGAGCTTCGCAGTCATCGTCCTGGCAGGCATCCTGGCAGGCTCGGTGCTGGCCCCTGCGGCCGTGCTGACCAAGCACCTGGTCAACGATCTGAGTGATGACCAGGCTCGCCAGCACGTCGCGACCCTGGTGCTGTGGGCCGTCCTGATCACCGTGCTGACGACGCTTGCGACAGTGGTCCACTCCCTCGCCGGCATCCCTGCCTACCGGCTCGCGGGCCGGCTGCGGGTGGTCACCGAGACCGAGCTCGCTCGGGCCTGCGCCCGCTTCCCCGGCACCGAGGTGCTGGACGACGCGGCCCTGCAGGATCGGCTGGGCCTGGCCCGGGAAGGGGCGCATGACGGGCCGTCGGCGGTGGCCAGCACTATCGTCGGGATCTTCAGCTCAGTATCCCAAGTCGGCGCGTTCGTCGGAGTGCTGTGGGCCACCTCCCCGGCGATGCTCGCCGTCCTGCTGGCGACCGTCATCCCGCTGGTGCTGCTGCGCCGCGCGACGGTCACCCGGTCCATCCGGTACGCGGAACAGGCGAGCACCGCCTACCGCTGGCGCGACTACTTCACCGAGCTGTTCAGCACCCCGGCGGCCGCCCGGGACCTGCGCCTCTATGGCGCCCAGGAGGACCTGCTCGGCCGGCTCCGTTACCACCTGCAGGCCGCCGTCCGGCTGGACGTGCGCCGCTCCACCCTGCAGTCACTGACCCAACTGCTCTTCGCACTGCTGAACGCCGCGATCGCCGGAGCGGGTTCGGCCTGGGTGGTCTGGCAGATCGCGGAAGGCCGGTTGAGCGTGGGAGACTTCCTGCTCTTCACCGCCGCGGTGCTGGCTGTGCAGACCGCGATCGCCGGCGTCCTCTACGCGCTGGTCGAGATCGAAACCTACGGCGCGATCTTTGCTCGCTACCTCGACCTGGTCGCGCTGTCCGAGGCCGCTGAGGCGGTTGGCGGCAGCACGCCGGCCCCGCCGCTGCGCTCGGCCATCGAGTTCCGCGACGTGTGGTTCCGCTACCCGGGATCGGCCGACTGGGTGCTGCGCGGGGTGAACCTGACGCTGGCAGCCGGCGCGTTCACCGCGCTGGTCGGGCTCAACGGTGCCGGCAAGTCCAGCGTGGTCAACCTGCTGCTGCGCTTCTACCAACCGCAGCGCGGCCAGATCCGCTGGGACGGCATCGACATCGCGACGCTGGAACCGGCCTCGCTGCGATCGCGGATTGCCGGCGTGCTGCAGGAGCACACCAGCTTCGAGCTGACCGCGCTGGACAACGTGCTCATCGGCGACACCCGCGCCACGCCGGAGCAGGCCCGGCAGGCAGCCGCCGCGGCTGGCGTGCTGGATGCGATCGAGCGGCTGCCGCAGGGGATGCAGACGATGCTCAGCCCGCGCCGGGTGAACGAGGAGGGCGACAGCGGGTCGTCGCTGTCGGGCGGTCAGTGGCAACGGATCGCGCTGGCCCGGGCGTTGCTGCGCGCCGACCGGGACCTGCTGGTCTTCGACGAGGCGAACTCCCGGCTCGACGTCACCGCCGATGCCGCGCTGAACCGGTTGCTGCACTCGCTGAGCGGCACCACCCGGCTGGTCATCAGCCACCGGATGCATGGCGTGCGAGACGCCGACACCATCTACCTGATGGCCGACGGCACGGTTGCCGAGCACGGCAACCACCGTGAACTGATGGCCAACGGCGCCGGCTACGCCCGGTTGGCGGCCGGCGACGAAGCCTCGCAAGCGCTGTCGTGATCGGCTCGGTGGGCTCGCGGCGCTTTCCCGGCTTCCTGCGTTACCTCGGGGTGGCCACCGGACTGTCCGTCGCGGGCCTGCTGCTGGCGCGCCGGTACTGCACCGTGGTGACCGTTCGTGGACACAGCATGCGTCCGACCCTGGCCGACGGCCAGCGGGTGTTGGCGGTCCGGCGCTCGCGCTATCGCAACGGCGACGTGATCGTGTTCTGGACGCCGGAAGGGTCCGGTACCCCCGGTGATCCGGACTACCGGATCAAGAGGGTGATCGCGACCGGTGGCGAGCCCCGACCGGAGGCCTTCGCGGGCTCCGCGCTGGCCGCCGTGGTCCCGGCCGGTCAGCTGGCAGTGGCCGGCGACAACGCCGAGCGGAGCCAGGATTCGCGGCACCTCGGCTACATATCGCTGTCCGACGTCCGGGGCCGGGTCCGACTGCCCCGCGGCTAGTACAGCTAGCCGGTCCGGTACGGGTTGCTGACCATGCCCCGGCCGTCGGCGTAGCGGTAGACCTGGTGGCCGGAGACGAACACCCGCTCGGCGCGCTGCAGCACATCGAGTGGATCGCCGGACCAGATCACCACGTCCCCGTCCTTGCCCTTGGCCAGCGAGCCCACTCGGTCGGCGAAGCCAAGGATGGTGGCCGGGTTGATGGTGATCGCGCGCAGCGCGTCCTCGCGCGACATGCCCTCCCGGACCGCGAAGCTCGCCTGGTGCACCAAAAAGTCGATCGCGACCACCGGGTGGTCGGTGGTCAGCGCCACCCTGACCCCGGCGTTGGCCAGCTTGCCGGCGGTGGCCAGGCTGCGGTTGCGCACCTCGACCTTGCTCCGGGTGTGGAACAGCGGGCCGACGATGCAGTCGATGCCCCGCTCGGCGAGCACGTCGGCCAGCAGGTAGGCCTCGGTGGCATGGTTGATCACCAGCCGGTACCCGAACTCGTCGGCCAGCCGGATCGCGGTGGCGATGTCGTCGGCGCGGTGGGTGTGCTGGCACCACGGCAGCTCACCGCGCAGCACCCTGACCAGCACCTCCGAGGACGGATCCCGCTCGAAGGGCTCCTTCTTGCCCAGCGCGTCGTCCCGGGCGAGCTGGTAGTCCTGCGCCTTCATCAGCGCGTCCCGGATCACCGCGGCCACCCCGAGCCTGGTCGAGGGCAGCTTGTCCTTGTCGCCGTAGATCCGCTTCGGGTTCTCGCCGAGGGCGCTCTTCACGCTCACCGGCGACTTGATCACCATCTCGTCGACCATCCGGCCCCAGGTCTTGATCGCCACCGTCTGGCCGCCGATCGGGTTTCCGCTGCCCGGCTTGACCACGCAGGAGGTCACCCCACCGGCCAGCGCGTCGGAAAAGCCCGTGTCGGACGGGTTGATCGCATCCAGGGCACGCAGCCGGGCGCCGTTCGGGTCGGTCATCTCGTTGACGTCGGCGCCGGCCCAGCCCTCGCCCTCCTCCCACACCCCGAGGTGGGCGTGCGCGTCGATGAAGCCGGGCAGCACCCACTTGCCGCTCGCATCGACCACCTCGACGCCGCGGCCGACCTTCACCTTCGCACCGACGGCGGTGATCACGCCGTCGGTGATCAGCACGGTGCCCTCGGGCACCGGCGGGCCCTCGATCGGGACGACGTAGCCACCGACGATGGCGACACTGCCGGTCTGCTGGGTCATGCGTTCGACCCTATCGCCACGGCACAGTCCGACTGTCAGGGCACAGCCTGACTCGCCACGGCACCTGCCCGACTGTCACGGCACCGGCCCGGTCTGCCTTGTGACCGCTACCTGCTGAGGTCCCAGCGGTGCCGCACGATCGGTACCGGGATCGGCTTGCCGACCTCCAGCGCCCGCAACGCCCAGTGCCGGGCCAGCAGCCACCACCGCACCATCTGCACCAGCCCGAGAGCCTGCACCGTGACCGCCACCGCGAAGGCCAGCCGGTAGCTGCCCAGGCTGACCGAGTCCCGCAGGTCCAGCGTCCAGCCCAGGCTGAGGCAGGCCACGATCGCGGCCACGAAGCCGGCGACGTTGACCACGCCGGTCGCGGTGCCCACGATCGCCGGGCCGTTGTAGTCGCGCGCCAGCGCGAAGCCGATCGAGGAGACCGGGCCGCCGGTGCTGGTCACCAGCACCAGCGCCATCAGCAGCCAGTGCGGCATCGGGCCCGAGAAGGCGGCCAGCACCGCGTACCACCCCAGCACCGTGACCAGGCTGGTACCGATCGCCAGCGGCACCCTGGTCGCGGGATACCGGCCGGTCAGGTAGCCGATCGGCGGCCCGACCCCGATGGCCACCAGCACGCTGAACAGCAGCACGGCGCCGGCGGCGTTGCGGCTCATGCCCTGGCCCTCCACCATGAACGGCACTCCCCACAGCACGCCGAAGGCCAGCGAGGTCGACATCGACGCGAAGTGCACCCAGAAGCCGACCCGGGTGCCGGCCAGCGACCAGGCGGCGTTCACCCGCCGCCCGACCCCGCGCAGCGACTCCAGCAGCACCGCGGCCTCCCGCGGCCGGCGCCGCAGCCGCGGCGCGCGAGGTAGCAGCAGGTACACCGCGGCACCGCTGACCAGCGACAGCAAGCCCGCGCCGAGAAAGGTCGGCGTCCAGCCGGCCCGGTGCAACAGCGCGGTCAGCGGCAGGGTCGCCACCAGGTTGCCCAGCTGTCCCAGGGTGCCGGTGAGGGCGACCACCACCGGGTACCGGCGCGGCGAGAACTGCCCGGCGGCGAAGCGCAGCACGCTCACGAAGGTCAGCGCGTCACCGAGGCCGAGCACCGCCCGGGCCAGCAGGGCAAGCGGGTAGCTGTCGGCAACCGCGAACAGCGCCTGGGCCACACCCATCGTGCCGGCCGCCACCACCAGCAACCGGCGCGGGCCGTACCGGTCGACCAGGATCCCGGTCGGGATCTGCATCCCGGCATAGATCCCCAACTGCAGCAGGATGAAGATGCTCAACTGGCTGGGGCTGATGCCGAACCGGGTCGCCGCCTGCAGGCCGGCCACCCCGAGCGAGGTGCGGTGGAAGACCGCCACCAGGTAGACGGCCACCGCGATCGCCCACCGCCGCAGCGCGATGGCGCGCCGTCGCTGCACGCTCGTCACTGCACGCTCGTCACTGATCGGTCGCCCTTCGGATCGGCTGCGGCTGCCAGCCTAGTGACGCCGGGGACGCGCGCGATCTCCACCCGATCCGGCGACGCCCCGCCCGCGAGGGCGTTCGGTGGTGGACCGGAACCGGGATAATGCCGGTCAGATACCCCTTCGGGTAGAAGGACCATCTCGTTCCCCGCCGAGCCCGCGGACAGCGTGCGGGTGGTCGACGTCTGGAAAAGCCCCGAGAAGTACGAAAGATTCCTCAACGAGCGGCTGATGCCGACCATGGGCAAGGTGATGGCAGAGCGCGGAATCCCACTCGACGGCCCGATGCCGACGCCGGAACTCCTGCCGGCCCATGACCTGGTCGTAGGGCCGGTAGCGAGCTAGCCGACCACCCGGCCGGCCAGCACCATCCGGCGCGGCTCGTACAGGGTAGCCAGCTCCACCCGCGGATCCCGGTCATAGACCACCAGGTCGGCCGGCGCCCCCTCGACCAGGCCGGCGAAGCCCAGCCATTCCCGAGCCCGCCAGGACGCCTGGGCGATCACCTCGGCCTGCGGGATGCCGGCCTGCACCAGAGCGGTGATCTCCTCGCGGATCAACCCGTGCGGCAGCGAGCCGCCGGCGTCGGTCCCGGTGTAGATCGGCACGCCGGCCTCGAAGGCGTCCCGGATCCGCTGCCGGGAACTGCGGTGCAGCGCCCGCATGTGCGCGGCGTAGGACGGGAACTTCTCCTCCGCCGCATCGGCGATGCCGGGAAAGGTGTCGATGTTGATCAGGGTCGGCACCACCGCGATCCCCCGGCGGGCGATCTCGTCCAGCAGGTCCGCGGTGATCCCGGTGCCGTGCTCGATCGAGTCGATGCCGGCGTTGATCAGGCCGGGCAGGGCCTGCTCGCTGAAGGTGTGCGCGGCCACCCGGACGCCCAGTTCGTGCGCGCGCCCGATCGCCGCGGCGAGCACGTCGTCCGGCCAGACCGGCGTCAGCTCCCCGACCGAACGGTCGATCCAGTCGGCGGCCAGCTTGATCCAGCCGTCGCCCCGCGCTGCCTGGTGCTCCACCTCGGCCACCAGGTCGTGCGGTTCCACCTCGACGCCGAGGTCGCGGATGTAGCGGCGGGGACGGGCGATATGGCGCCCGGCCCGCACCAGCCGGGGCAGGTCCTCGCGCTTCTGCACGCCGGTGTTGTCCACCGGCGCGCCGGCATCGCGCAGCAGCAGGGCGCCGGCGTCGCGGTTGAGCAGCGCCTGCTCGACCTGGGCCTCGTCGTAGGCCCAGCCTTCGATGGCGACGCCGATATGGCAGTGCGCATCAACGAAACCGGGCAGGATCCAGCCGTCGGCGGCAATCGTCTCGGCATCGGGCACCGGCTCGAAGCTCAACCTGCCAGCCACGATCCAGGCGTCGCGCTGCTCCTCCTCCGGCAGGAAGATCCCGCGCAGGTGCAGCGCGGTCACCGGCGCCGCCGCCTGGCGGTTCCGAACAGCGAGCGGGTGATCTCGCGGCCCAGCACGGTGGCCGCCGAGCGTGCCAAGGACTTGAAGGCCGTCGAGCCGAGGACGTCGGCCACCGCGCCGCCGCCGGAATGTTCCTGCCTCGGACTCGCAGCGGGCGGCTCGGCGGGCTTGGTCCGCGGTGCCGGCTCAGGCGGCTCAGCGGGCGTCTCAGCCGGCGCCAGCCGGGCCGCCAGCTTCTCATACGCCGACTCCCGGTCGATGGGCGTGCCGTACTTGGCCAGCAGCTGCGAGCCCGCCACCGCCTGGGCCTGCACGGCAGGGTCCAGCTGGGCCATCAGCGAGCGCGGGGCGCGCAGCCGGGTCCAGGCCACCGGCGTCGGGGCGCCCCGCTCGGACAGCACGGTGACCACCGCCTCCCCGATCCCGAGCTGGGTGAGCAGCTCGGCCAGGTCGTAGGAGGTGGTCTTGGGGTAGGTACGCACCGCCTTGGCCAGGTTGGCGGCATCGTCGGGGGTGAAGGCGCGCAGCGCGTGCTGCACCCGGTTGCCGAGCTGGCCGAGCACGCTGTCGGGCACGTCGGCCGGCACCTGGGTGACGAAGAAGATCCCGATCCCCTTGGACCGGATCAGCCGGACAGTCTGGGTCAGCTGCTCCAGAAAGGCCTTGGACGCGTCGCTGAACAGCAGGTGCGCCTCGTCGAAGAAGAACACCAGTTTCGGCTTGTCCAGGTCGCCCACCTCGGGCAGTTCGGAGAACAGGTCGGCCAGCAGCCACATCAGGAAGGTGGAGAACAGTCGCGGCTTGTCCTGTACCGCGGCCAGTTCCAGGGCCGAGATGATGCCGCGGCCGTCGCTGCCGGTGCGGATCAGGTCGGCCGGCTCCCACTCCGGCTCGCCGAAGAACACCTCGCCGCCGTTGTTCTCCAGGGTGATCAGCGACCGCAGGATCACCCCGACGGTCGCCGTGCTCAGACCGCCGATCGCCTTGAGCTCGGCCTTGCCCTCGTCGGAGGTCAGATGGGTGAGCACCGCGCGTAGGTCCTTGAGGTCCAGCAGCGGGAGCCCGGCCTGGTCGGCGTAGTGGAAGACCAGCCCGAGCGAGGACTCCTGCACCTCGTTCAGGCCAAGGACCTTGGCGAGCAGCACCGGTCCGAACGAGCTCATCGTCGCCCGCAGCGGGATCCCGAGTCCCTGGCCACCCAGCGCGTAGAACTCCACCGGGCAGGCCCGCGGCTGCCAGTCCTGGCCGATCTTGCGCGTACGCGCCAGCAGCTTGTCGTTCGGCTCTCCGGGGCTGGCGATGCCGGACAGGTCACCCTTGATGTCGGCGGCGAAGACCGGCAC
>DASZEI010000005.1:0-8264 GCA_035940975.1 Jatrophihabitans sp.
CCGGCTCGGGCAAGACCCGGGTGCTCACCCATCGCGTCGCCTATCTGCTCGGCGCCCGCGGGGTGCAGCCCGGCGAGATCCTGGCGATCACCTTCACCAACAAGGCCGCCGGCGAGATGAAGGAGCGTGTCGCTGCTCTCGTCGGCCCGCGCGCCCGCGCCATGTGGGTGTCGACGTTCCACTCGATGTGCGTCCGGATCCTGCGCGCCGAGGCCGCCAAGCTGGGGATGAAGAGCTCCTTCACCATCTACGACCAGGGCGACTCGGTCCGGCTGATGACGATGGTCGCCCGCGACCTGGACCTCGACGCCAAGCGCTATCCCGGCCGCAGCCTGGCCAACCAGGTGTCGAACCTGAAGAACGAGCTGGTCGACGAGGAGTCGTACAGCCCCCTGACGGCGCCGGAGAAGGTGCTGAAGGAGGCCTACACGCTCTACCAGCGCCGGCTGCGCGAGGCGCACGCGATGGACTTCGACGACCTGATCATGACCACGGTCCACCTGCTGCAGGCCTTCCCCGACGTGGCCGAGCACTACCGCCGCCGGTTCCGGCACGTGCTGGTCGACGAGTACCAGGACACCAACCACGCCCAGTACGTCCTGGTGCGGGAGCTGGTGGGCGGGCACGGAGGCCCGGTGCCGCCGGCCGAGCTCTGCGTCGTCGGCGACGCCGACCAGTCGATCTACGCCTTCCGCGGCGCCACGATCCGCAACATCGACGAGTTCGAACGGGACTACCCCGACGCCACCACCATCCTGCTCGAGCAGAACTACCGCTCGACCCAGACCATCCTGGGCGCCGCCAACGCGGTGATCGCCCGCAATCCGGACCGGCGGCCGAAGAACCTGTGGTCCGAGGCGGGCGACGGCGAGCAGATCGAGGGCTACGTCGCCGAGAACGAGCACGACGAGGCCCGCTGGGTCGCGCAGAAGATCGACCAGCTCAGCGACGCCGGGCAGGCCTCACCCTCCGACGTGGCGGTGTTCTACCGCACCAACGCCCAGTCCCGGGTCTTCGAGGACATCTTCATCCGGCTCGGCCTGCCCTACAAGGTCGTCGGGGGAGTCCGGTTCTACGAGCGCAAGGAGATCCGCGACGCGCTGGCCTACCTACGGGTGATCGCCAACCCGACCGACCTGGTCAGCATGCGCCGGATCCTCAACACCCCGCGCCGCGGCATCGGCGACCGAGCCGAGCTGTTCGTCGAGACCTTCGCCAGCCAGGAGCAGATCCCGTTCGCCGAGGCGCTGATCCGGGCCGATTCCATTCCGGGGCTGGCCCCGCGCTCGGCCAACGCGATCGCCGAGTTCGTCCGGCTGCTGGGTGAGCTGAGGCAGCTGGCGGCCAGCGAGGAGCACGGCACCCCGAGCAACATCATCGAAGAGATGCTCAGCCGGACCGGCTACCTCAAAGAGCTCGAAGCCAGCCACGACCCGCAGGACGAGAGCCGGGTGGACAACCTGCGCGAGCTGGTCAGCGTGGCGGCCGAGTTCGAGGAGCAACGCGCCCAGCTGGACGAGCCGGCAGATCTGGACGCCTTCCTGGAGCACGTCTCGCTGGTCGCCGACGCCGACTCGGTTCCGGACGCCAGCGGCGGAGTGGTCACCCTGATGACGCTGCACACCGCCAAGGGCCTGGAGTTTCCGGTGGTGTTCCTGGCCGGGATGGAAGACGGCATCTTCCCGCACCTGCGCACCCTGGGCGAGCCCGACGAGCTGGCCGAGGAGCGGCGGCTGGCCTATGTCGGCATCACCCGGGCCCGCCAGCGGCTGTACCTGAGCCGGGCGGTCGCGCGCACCGCGTGGGGCCAGCCGGCCTACAACCCGCCGTCCCGCTTTCTCGACGAGGTGCCGATCGAGCACGTGCAGTGGAGCGGCGCTGTGGACCGGCAGCCGTTCACCGGCTACCCCGACGAGGTCGGCGGTGGCCAGTACTCCGACCACGGCTACCGGGCCCGGCCCGGCCAGGCCCGCCGGTTCACCCCCACCGCGCCCTCGACGTTCGGCGCCGCCAAGCTGACCAAGCCGATCCCCAGCCTGCAGGTCGGTGACCGGGTCAGCCACGACGGCTTCGGGATGGGCACGGTGGTGGCGCTGCGCGGCGCGGCCGAGAAGGCTCAGGCCGAGGTGGACTTCGGCTCGCTGGGCAGCAAGTGGCTGGTGCTGCGGTTCGCGCCGCTGGTCAAGCTCTGAGCCGGCGTCCAGGGCTGAGCCGGCGTCAGGGCTGAGCCGGCAGGAAGTGTCACGGCCGGCACAGGCTGCTCGGGCCGGTGTAGTCCGGCGAGCGCAACACCAGCAGGTTGCCCTGCGAGAACACCTGGACGAAGCCGGCCGCCCGGGACTCGGCCAGCACCTGCTGCGGGGTCGGCAGCAGGTAGCCCACCTCCTTCTGGCCCATGTCCAGCACCAGGTAGTCGGTGCGCGGGGTGGGGATGCCCGGCAGCGTCACCCGGTTGGTGCTGGTCAGCTGGGTGGCCAGCCGGTCGTCCACCGACACGCAGACGTCATGCGGCACGTGTCGCACCGCGGCCTGCTGGGCACGCAGGTGGGCATCCATCCGCCAGGCCGAGCCGATCAGCATCCGGCGTACCACCGGCGCGGTGATGTTGGCCACGGTGCTCAGGTAGATCGGCACGATCACCAGCCAGGCCAGCATCAGCCGGTTCAGCCGCGGCCGGTTCCAGATGCCCAGCCGGGCGCCACCGTCCACCATGGCCAGCACCAGCACCAGCCAGGGCAGCGCGTTGTAGTGGAAGTGCGTCGTCCACAGGTGGTCGCGGGAGTTGAAGAACCGCTCGGCCAGCAGGGGCAGTGCGATCAGGCTGTAGCGCGAGCGCAACGGGAGGAGCGCCAGCGGGATGAAGAAGTAGGCCAGCGTCTCGGCCTTGATCCAGGGGGTGAACAGCAGCCGGACGGTGTGCACCGGATGGGCCACGATGGTCAACAGGGCATGCGGCAGGTCCGGCCCGAGCGCGTCGAACGTCCAGTAGGCGAACTGCCCGTTCGGGGCGAAGGCCGGAATGACCAGCGAGGTCACCAGCAGGTAGCCGGCGATGCCGCCACCGATCAGCAGGTAACCGGTGCGCCGGGGCCGGTAGGCCAGCCGCAGCAGCCCCATCATCACCAGCACCGCGCCCATGTCCTCGCGCACCAGCATCAGCAGCCCGGCCGAGATCAGCAGCGTCCGGTCGTCGCGACGGTCCAGCGCGTCGATGGCCACCGCCAGGATCGGCAGCCCCCAGGCCACCTCGTGGAAGTCGAAGTCCACCATCGCCTGGATCGCCCAGCTCAGGCCGTACGCGCCCGCCACCACCAGCGCGCCGCCGCGCGACATCCGGCGCAGCGCGAAGGAGTAGACCACCGGCACCGAGGCCGCGATCAGCGCCATCTGCACCACCAGCAACACGCTGGGGCTGTTCCAGATCCAGTACAGCGGCGCCGCCAGCGCGATGATCGGGTGGAAGTGGTCGGCCAGGATGTTGTAGTGGGCGCCCTTGAGCGGGACCTCCGGGGCCCGGAACCGGGCGTAGTTGCGCACCGCCTGATCGAAGATCCCGAGGTCGTAGCCGGCGGTCAGGTAGGTGGCCTGCCGGGTCAGCCCGTAGACGCTGTAGACCACGAACAGCAGCCCGGTCAGCAGTGACACCTGCCAGTGCCCGGCGACCCGGGCGCGGGCCGACCTGGTGGCTGTTGCCACCGTGTTCAGCGCGGTCACCCCGGCCGCCTGGTCTGGATCCAGACCTGGCGCACCGCGTACCAGGTCAGCCAGAGCAGCAGCAGGTTGCGGGCAGCCAGGTCCAGGGTCACCAGCGCCATGAACGAGTGGGTCTTGAGCAGCGCGTTGTAGCCGACCGGGAACACCAGCTGGGTGGCCACCGCGGTGATCAGCAGCACCCTGGCGAAGGTGCGCACCGCGGGATCGGCCGGTGCCCGGACCGCCAGCGCCGCGGCCGGGCCGCCCAGCCACAGCAGGTACTGCGGGCTGAGCGTCTTGTTGGTCACCGTGACCACCAGGGCGGTCGCCAGGAAGATCCAGCCGAGCGTCTCGGCCGACGGCGTGACCGCCGAGTACGCCCGCCACCACAGCAGCACCAGCAGCAGGCCACCCAGCACTGTCAGCACGCTGGTCAGCCGGCTGGTCAGCTGCACGCCGGGGCCGAAGATCTCGAACGCCTTGTACTGCGACAGGTGCAGGTTCCAGGTGCCCACCGGATGCACCATCCGGGCCAGCATCAGCGGGGTGGCGGCCACCGACTCGATCTGCAGGCCGCGGGCGGACTGCCAGCGCAGTGGCGACAGCGTCCGGCTGATGCCGCCGAGCGCCACCGCGATACCGCCGATCAGCACCGCGGTGCCGATGAAGCCGGCCAGCACCTGCCGGCGGTCGCCGCGGCGGATCAGGAAGGTCGGCAACATCACCGCCGGCCACAGCTTCAGGGCGGCTCCGAACGCGGTCAGCGCACCGGCCACCGCAGGTCGCCGGATCGCTGCCAGCACGGCGCCACCGGCCAGCACCGCCGGCACCAGGTCGAAGCGGAAGTACGCCAGCGGTCCGATCGCGGGAACGAACCACAGCCAGAGGTTGGTGGCATCGCCGCGCCGCCGGCCGTCACCGCGCCAGAGAAAGCCGGTGAACATCGCGTCCACCAGCAGCATCGACAGCGCGAACAGGATGATGAAGGCGACCTGGTTGAGAAAGCCCAGCAGGAACTGGGGAAGGATCACCAGGAACACCGGCAGCGGGTACTCCTGCAGGGTGTTGCGCAGGCCGCCGCCCTCGAAGAGCTGGTGCAGGCTGCGGGCGTAGTACTTCACGTCGCCGGTGACGTCGCTCTCGTGCCCGAACACCAGGATGGTCAGGGTCATCGCGCGCGAGAGCAGCCACCGCATCCCGATCGAGTACCGGCCCTGCGCGACGATGGCCTCGGGCAGCTCGAGCTGGGGCAACGGCCGGCGCCGCACCCCGCTGGAACTGGTCATCGTCCTGGCCGCCGTCCTTTGTCGCGCTCCGGCACCGCACCGGCAGCTGCCTTCGCAGTATTGCCGATCCAGCTGAGTGCCCTCAGGCGTCCGGGTCGTACGGGCCGACCGGGACGCCGCGCGCCGCCAGCCACGGCACCGGGTCGAGGTAGGGACCGTAGACGCTGCCCCGGGCGACCCCGAAGTGCAGGTGCGGGCCGGTGGAGTGGCCGTTGGCACCGATGTCGGCGATGTGCTGGCCGGCCCGGACGTGCTGGCCCACCGTGACGTAGTAGGAGTACATGTGGCCGTAGATGCTGTAGTCGCCGTTGGCGTGCCTGATCACGACCCACAGCCCGAAGCCGGCCGCGGGACCGGCCTCCACCACGACGCCGTCGCCGGCTGCCACGATCGGTGAGCCGGACGGGCCGGCAAGGTCAATGCCGTCGTGCATGACGCCCCAGCGCATGCAGAAGCAGGAGGTCTGCGGGCCGGCGCTGGGCCGCACCCACCGGGGGTCAGCAGGCTTGGCGGCAGCCGGCTTCAGGGCCGCGGGACGAAGCACGGCCGGCCGGAGCGGTGCCGGTGTGTCGGCGCCGGCCTGGGGCAGCGGGCGGCTGTTCCGCGACACCCGGCCGTCGGCGGCCGCGGCGCTCGCCGTGGTGGCATCGGCGTCGCGACCGACCAGCGCGCTGATATCGAGCTCGACGCTGGCGCCGCGCGGGACCGGACCGGCGTGCCCGACGGGCAGCAGATGCGGGACGTTGGCCCCGCTCCACACCGCGAACACCGCCATCGCGGCCGGCACCGCCGGGGACCGCAGCCACAGCGGAGGCCGGTTCGGCGCCGCCGCCCGGGCATCCTGGGCGCGGTGCTGAGCCGCCGGCCGGCCGAACGCGACCTGCTGGGCCACCGGCCGGCCGTACCCGGCCCGGTGCTGCGCCGCCGGCTGCTGGAGACCACCCCGCTGCTGCGCCGCCTGCTGGTGGAATCCGGCCCGGTGCTGCGCCGCCGGCTGCTGGAGCGCTACCCGGTGCTGCGCGGGCCGGCGGGGTGCCGGGGCGGCCAGCGGGCCCGGGATGGCGACCGGGGGCGGCGACTGCTGACCGGTAGCTGTGGGCCGGGCATCCCGGGCATGCCGGGGGCCGGTCGGAACCGGTTGGGCAGGCACCACGGGAGCGGGTGAGGGGGGCGCACTGTGACGTCCCACTCAGCTGCCTCCCCGTGTCGATCAATGCCGCGCTGGTCATTCGCGCGCAGCGGTCCCGGCACGTTCGAAGTGGCTGGCTGGCCCTGCGTGATGCTAGGGGGACGTGAGGCCGAACCGTAACGTATCGCTTCTGTCTGCGGCAACTATCCGGCCGGGACGGGCGCGCCGCCGCAAGATTCCCGGTCCGAACGCTCGGTCATCCGGCTCGCCTCGCCGGTCAGCGCGGCCACGATCGCGTGCGCGACCGCACTGTTCACCAGCAGCGAGAGGTGCCCCACGCCGTGCACCTGCAGCCGGCTGACGGACAGGTCCGGGTGGTCCAGCCGGGCGCTGCGGTTGGGCACCACCACCTCGTCCCGGTCGGAGTAGATGGCCACGAACCGGGTGCTGCAGCACGCCGGCCCGGCCAGCTCGCGCATCAGCTCGGAGTTCGGCCGCAGCTGCCGGCCGACCAGCAGCGGAGCCATCCGCGCCAGCTGGCTGCCCGCGTGCGGCGAGCCGAGGGTCACCAGGGTGCTCACCCGAGCATCCCCGGCCAGGCACTGCACGTAGTAGCGGGCGATGATTCCACCGAGCGAGTGCCCCACCAGCAACACCTGCTCGTAGCCGGACTGCTGGCAGACCCGCTCCACGTGCCGGCCCAGATCAGCCGCCGCCTTGCGGACGTCGGAGGTCAGTGGCGAGTAGTTGATGGTCACGATCCTGCCGAAGCCGCGCCGGCGCAGGGTGCGCCGCAGGATGGTGAAGGCCGAGCGGTTGTCCCCGATGCCGTGCACCAGCACCACCGGGCGCCCGGCGGCGGCGATGTCGGCCAGCAGCAGGCCGCGGGTGAGCGGTGACAGGGTGTCGATCCGGTAGCGGGAATCCTCCGTCGCGGCTTGCTCGGCCAGCAGGCCGGCCGGATAGGTCAGCGCGTGCGCGGTCATCCAGACCAGCTCCTGGCCGGCGGCCAGCGCGCCGTTGGCCAGCGCCGCCGGCGTGCGCCGGAGCAGGGCAGGGCCCCGCGACACCCAACCCCGGACCGACATCGGCACAATCCTCTGCAAGGCACACTGCGTTGCTCGCTGTAACCACTGTTACACACCGTCGCCGGTCACCGCCGGTTGGAAACACCAGGCGTGGCGCGCCGGGCCGGTGGTGGGCATACCCTCCGTACGGGCTTGGTCGGCACGATCGACGCGGCGACGATGGTGCAGTACGCGGATGAAGGCAGGAGCGGAACATGAGTGAGCGGATCCGGGTGGTCGTGGCCAAGCCAGGCCTGGACGGGCATGACCGAGGCGCCAAGGTAGTGGCCCGGGCGCTGCGCGATGCCGGCATGGAGGTCATCTACACCGGCCTGCACCAGACGCCGGAGCAGATCGTCGAGACGGTGATCCAGGAGGACGCCGACTGCGTGGGGCTGTCGGTGCTGTCCGGCGCGCACATGACGCTGTTCCGCCGGTTGACCGAGCTGCTGGCCGAGCGCGAGGCAGCAGACGTCGTGGTGTTCGGCGGCGGCATCATTCCCGACGCCGACCTGCCCGAGCTGCACCGGCTCGGGGTGGCGAAGGTGTTCACCCCCGGCGCCACCATGGAAGAGATCGTCAGCTGGGTGCGCGAGAACGTCGGCGCCGGCGTGTAGTTAGGTGGCCGACATCTCTTCCGCTCGGCTGGGGGCCGTCTCCGGCGACGGGCTAGCCTGCTAGCTGATGCAGGCGCGGCAACCCGGCCGGCACGCCGAGAGGACGGAAGAGGTCTCGTGGATCTGTTCGAGTACCAGGCGAAGCAGTTGTTCGCCGCGCACGGTGTTCCGGTCGGCCTGGGGGAGACCGCCGACACCCCCGAGCAGGCCCGCGCGATCGCCGAGCGGATCGGCGGCGTGGTGGTCGTCAAGGCCCAGGTCAAGGTCGGCGGCCGGGGCACGGCCGGCGGCGTCAAGCTGGCCAAGACGCCTACGGAAGCCGAAGAAGCGGCCGAGGCGATCCTGGGCATGGACATCAAGGGCCACACCGTGCACCGGGTGCTGGTCGACCCCGGCGCCCAGATCGAGGCCGAGTACTACTTCTCCTTCCTGCTCGACCGGTCCAACCGCACCTTCCTGGCGATGGCCTCGG
>DASZEI010000006.1:0-8003 GCA_035940975.1 Jatrophihabitans sp.
GCGCAGCACTGCGCCGACCACGACGACCAGCAGGAGCGCGGCCCCGGCACCGAAGGTAGGAGCGGCGTAGCCGCCACTGGTAGCGCCGAGAGTGAGCACGATGAACGCCACCTCCACCCCTTCGAGGAACACTCCCTTGCCGCTGACGGCGAACCCAGCCCAGTCGAACCCGCGGGCGCGCCGCGTCCGGCCGAGCGTGTCGACCTCCTCGGTGAAGGCGGCGGACTCGTCATGCTTGGCGATCAGCCCCGCCGAACGCAGCATGGCCTTGCGCAGCCACCGTCCGCCGAACAGCAGTAGCAAGATCCCGATGACCAGCAGGAGCACCCGCTCATCGACGCGCTCGAGTAGCCCTGGCCCAAACGCGATCAGCAGCCCGGCCAGCGCGACGGTTGCCGTCGCTGCACCGGCCAGCGCGGCCCGCCAGCTCCGGCTGGTGCCTACCGCGAGCACGATCGTGAATGCCTCGACGAACTCCACCAGGGAGGCCAGAAAAGCAGGCAATGCGACCGGCAACAAGCCAAGCACCAGCCGAAGGTAGCATTTGCTACGCCCGAGCTCTAGAGGAGTAGTGGATGATTCGCCAAGCTGCTGACCGGATCCCTGCCAGGCTGGGCGGCCTCGCGCCGGCGCAGCGCAGGGTCGCCCGCTTCTTCACCGAGCACGCCACCCAGCTCGGGTTCTTCTCCGCAGCGGAGATCGCGGCCCGGCTTGGCACGAGCGACGCCACCGTGGTGCGCACTGCCCAGCGTCTGGGCTACCGCGGTCTGGCAGATCTCAAGCGGGCGCTGCTTGACGACGCTCCACCGCCGGAGCCCACACCGAGCTCTCGGTTGGGGGCCACCTTGCGGCACGCGACGACGCCGATGGACGTGCTGAACCACGTGTTGGACGTACACCAGGCCGCGCTGCACGCCGCCCGGAAAAACCTCGATGAACGATTCCCGACGGCGGTGGCGCTGTTGGCCGCCGCCGAGCGGATCGTGCTCAGCGGCACGGGGCCCTCGGCTGCCGTCGCGCAATACGCGGCGGTGCTTCTGGGCCGGGTGGGTCGACCGGCCGCCACGATCACTGCTACCGGGGTGTCGATGGCCGATCAGGCCATGGAACTGCGCCGCGGTGACACGCTCCTGCTGCTGGCCTATACCCGCCTGCACACCCACGCCGCCGTCCTGATCGACCTGGCTCAACGCCGGCGGATCCCCGTCTTGCTGGTCACCGACGTGCTGGCAAACGTCGAAGGCGCCGACCTGGTGCTCAGCTGCCCGCGCGGTCTGCCTGGCGAGCAGTCCAGCCATGCCGTCACGCTGCTGCTACTCGAAGCCATCGCTGTCGCATTGGCCGCCACCGAACGCGCCCGCGCGACCACCGCGCTGAGCGAGCTCAACCGGCTGCGCGGCGAGTTGCTGGGCGCTCCTGCCGACGTCGATATGCCCGACGCACAGCCGTGAGTCGCGATAGTTTCGGTCGCAGGGCTTGCTGTGGGAGGTCTCGATGGCGCTACGTTGCAGGATCCGGTGGGCGGTTCGGCACGGTCTGATCAGGCGAACAGTGCATCAGCAGATGCGCGCCGGTGACCTGGGCTCACGGCTGATGGTCGACCCGGTGATTCGCGATGACCCCTTCCCGTACTACGACCAGCTGCGCGCGCAGGACCGGATCGTCCGTAGCGGGCTCGCACTGCTCTCAGCGCATCACGAGGTCTGCCTGGCAGTGCTGCGTAGCCCGGACTTCGGCCAGATGCGGCTGGACCGGTTACCCGGGGTGCTACGGCTGGCCATGAAAATCGGCGGCCGCCCGGTGCTGGGGCCGATCGAGCCACCGTCCATGCTGGCGGTGGACCCCCCCGATCACACCCGCTACCGCAAGCTGGTCACCCGGGCGTTCAGTGCGCGTGCGGTCGCGGCTCTGCGCTCCCGCGTCGAGGACATCGCCGAGGAGCTTCTGGACGAGATCACCCGGTCAACGCCGAAGAGTCGCCCAGACGCCGGTGAGGCGACTGTGGATCTGGTAGAGCGCTACGCCAGCCTCCTGCCGGCCACGGTGATCGCCGAGATACTCGGGGCACCGGTCGCGATGCGTCGCCAGTTCCTCGAATGGGGAGCCGGTGCGGCACTGTCACTGGAAGTCGGCTTGAGCTACCGCGACTTCCGCCGCGCCGAGCATGACCTGGCCGCGTTGCATCGCTGGATGCTCAACCACTTTGCTGAAATCCGCCACGCTCCTCGCGATGACGTCCTCAGCGCCCTGGTGACCGCACACGACGACGGCGGTCAGCTTACCCTCGACGAGCTGAGCAGCATCGCGATGCTGCTGCTCGCCGCTGGTTTCGAGACCACGGTCAACCTGCTCGGTAACGGTGCCGTGCTGCTGCTGCGCCATCCCGACCAACTGGAGGTGCTGCGGGCCCAACCGAAGCGATGGGCCGGGGCCGTGGAGGAGATCCTGCGCTATGAGTCACCCGTGCAACGCACCGGGCGAGTTGCGCTGCACGACACCGAGGTCGCCGGGCGTCGGATGAGTGCGGGTTCGTTGATCATCTTGCTGCTCGGGGGCGCGAACCGCGACCCTGCGGTGTTCACCGATCCGAACCGGTTCGACGTCCAACGGCCCGAGGCAGGCGAGAACCTGGCGTTCTCCAGCGGTATTCATTACTGCATCGGCGCCGCAGTGGCCCGACTGGAAGGCGAGGTCGGGCTGCAGGCATTGTTCCGGCGGTTCCCCGATCTCTCGCTCACCGGACCACCGCATCGGCGTCCCACCCGCGTGCTCCGCGGCTACGACATGATCCCGGTCCGACCGACCAGGCTTACGCCGGCAACCAGTTCCTCATGCAGCTTGTGATCTCCGCCGCCCAGGTCCTAGCCGGACCAGGTGGGTCAAAGAACGGGCCCCCGTGGCGTGTGGAGGGCCCGCTCAGAGAACATGCCGAAGCGGTGGAGGTACTTGCCGCTTACTCGCACTCGACGCAAAGCGCTGACCTGCTGCTTTGCGCGAAGGTGGAACTCAACCGGCCTTCATCCGCCCCAGAGCCGAGCGCCAGGCGCCCGTGGCGCTTGCGCGACCGTCTCACCGAGGGCGACATCGCCGACCTCATCACCGCCTACCGCGACGGCGCCACCGCCACCTCCATCGCCGCTGCCCACGGCTTGAGTTTCAAAAGTGTCAAACGCCTACTGCATCGTCGGTATCCGCCGGCCGCCACCCACTCGACGAGCTACGAAGACAACGCCGACCGCGACGCATCCTTAGCCCGGCCATGCCCGGCATTGATCGAGATTTCGCGCATCAATTGAATAGCGCCGACCACGTGGCTGCATCTTCGTCGATGTCTGCAATCCTCGTTGCGTAACCGACAGCAAAGTCGCCCCTCTCACTCCGACGCTCTTCGACATAGACATCGATAACTCTCTACGGTTGGACCTCGTAGACCAGGTTGAACGGTGTCTCGGCGGCGCGGCGGAAGCGGGTGAAGCCGGCGTCAGTCGTCACCTGGCGGATGGCGGCCTCCCCGGCCTGCGCGCCCAGCGCGTAGCCGCCCGGCTGGGACAGCCCGTTGGGCACGCAGAGGAACGTGGAGGCGCTGTAGTACAGCCGGCCCACCGGGTTGAAGTTGTCCTCGACCTGGTCAGCAGCGAACGGCTCGACCAGCAGCCAGGTGCCGTCGGCGGCCAGCGCCTCCCGGACGTGGCGCGCCGCCCCGACCGGGTCACCCATGTCGTGCAGGCAGTCGAACGTCATCACCAGGTCGTAGTCGGTGCCGGGGAAGGTCTGCGCCGACGCCACCTCGAAGGTGACCCTGTTGGCTACTCCGGCCTCTGCGGCCGCCTTGCGGGCCAGCTCGATCGACTCGGCGTGGTAGTCCGAGCCCACGATGCTGGACTGCGGGTAGGCCTGGGCGAGCAGCACCGTGGAGGAGCCAAGCCCGCAGCCGACATCGGCCACCTGCGCCCCGGCGGTCAGCTTGGTCTCCACCCCGTCCAGTGCAGGAATCCAGTGCGGCACCAGCTCAGCGACGTAGCCGGGCCGGTAGAATGCGTTACATCCCACGAACACGTCTTCGTGGTGCTCGTGCCAGCCGAATCCCGCGCCGGTGCGGAACGCCTCGGTGATCTGTGGTTCGGCGCGGAGCATCCCCAGCGCGATGAGGAACGCGGCCGGCACGTTCGGACCGTGCGGGTCGGCCAGGCAGAACGCCTGCTCCTCGGACAGCGAGAACTCGCCGGTGGCAGGGTCGTAGCCGATGTAACCGCCCGCGGCCTGCCCGCGCAGCCACTCGGTGACATACCGAGGGTGGCACTGGGCCCGCTCGGCAAGCTGGTTCGGCGTCGCCGGAGCGTGCGCAAGTGCCCGGTACAGGCCGAGTCGATGACCAATCACCACCGAGCCTGCGGCGTCAGTCGCGCCTAGGTCGGCCACGAACCGTTCGAGGAACTCCGTCACCTTGTTGTGATCCATCTCCAGTCTCCCTGCCTTGTGGCGCGCGGCTCGGTACCCGCCCATGAGAGCAGGATCGGCACCCCGGCTTGCACGGCGCTGGCGTGCCCTTGCACCGGCCTCACGGGAGGGCATGCTGTTCACAAGGAGTGGACGATGGGCGCAGTGGACGAACGGTCGCCGGTTCGGGTGGACTTGCTCGGACCGTTGCGGCTAGTCGTCGAGGGCATCCCGGTCGACGTGCGCGGGCCGAAGCGTCGCGCGGTGCTGGCGCTGCTGACCCTTGCCGAAGGCCGCGCTGTGACCGTAGACCACCTCGTGGACGCGCTGTGGCCATCCGAGATCCCGGAATCGGGACGGCAAGCCCTGCACAGCCACGTATCCCGGCTGCGTGGGCACCTCGGGCCCGCAGCGGCGCGGCTAGAGACTCTGGCCAACGGGTACCGGCTGGTGCTCGGCAGCGATGACCTAGACGTGGCGCGGGCGCGCGCGCTGCTAGCGAAGGGACGCGCGATCGCGGAACGGGACCCAGTTAGGGCGTGCGCCCTGCTACGCGAGGCACACGCGCTGTGGCGCGGGCCGGTACTCAGCGACCTCGAGGAGGTCGCGCCGGTGGCCACCGCGGTGGTGGCATTGGAGCAGCTGCACCGCGACGTGACCGACGCCCTGATCGGCTGTTCGATCGACGCCGGACAGCTGGACGAGGGGATCGTGGGACTCGCGGCCGCGGCGCTGGCCGCCGACCCACTGCGCGAGCCCGCGGCCCTGCTGCTGATGCGGGCACTGGCGGCCACCGGCCGGGCATCGGAAGCGTTACGCACCGGGCGCGAGTACCGCCACCGGTTGGCCGGCGAGGCCGGCCTGGACCCCTCACCGGCGCTGGGTGAGCTCGAGCGTGCCATCGCCAGCGGCGCCGCGGGCCCACCTGGCCGTGTGCCGTGCCGGCGGTCCGCCGTCCTCACGGCGCCGACGACCCGGCTGATCGGCCGGGAGGCGCAGGTCGGGCAGCTGCGCCGGCTGCTCGCCGCCGAACGGCTGGTCACGCTCGTCGGTCCAGGTGGGGTCGGCAAGACACGCGTTGCGCTGGAGGTAGCCCGCCCGGCCGAGGCGGCGACGGTGCTGCTGCTGGCGCCGGTCACCGATCCCGCCGCCATCCCGCACGCGCTGGCCGGGGCGCTGGGCCTGCAGGTTGTCCAGGGCGATGTGCTGTCGGCCTGCGTCGCCGTCCTGGGCAGCGAGCCAGGCCTGCTCGTGATCGATAACTGCGAGCACCTCCTCGACGCGGTCCGCGACACGGTCGGGGTGGTCCTGGCCGGTTGCCCAGAACTGACTGTGCTGGCCACCAGCCGGGAGCCGCTCGGTCTCGCCACAGAGCGCCCCTGGCGGCTGGCGCCGCTTCCCGTTCCCAGCCTTGGTCCGGACGGCGCGGGCCCGCTGGACCGGGTCCCGTCGGTGGCGGTCTTCCTCGACCGCGCAGTACGTGCCCGGCCTGCCTTCTCACCCGACCCGGGCGACCTGCGCGTGATCGCCGGCATCGTCCGGCGCCTCGATGGCATGCCGCTGGCCATCGAGCTGGCCGCCGGACGGCTGTCCACGCTATCCCTCACCGACCTGCAAGACCGGCTCGACCGCTCGCTCGATCTGCTCGGCGGTGGCCGAAGCGCCGATGCCCGCCATCGGACGCTGCGCGCCACCATCGAGTGGTCCTACCAGCTCCTGACCACCGACGAGCGCCGGCTGTTTGCGCACCTGTCGGTCTTCGTCGACGGCGTCGACCTTGCCACTGCCGAGCGCGTCGCCGCCGACCTGGGCCTGCCGGGTGATCCCGCCAGCACGCTGGCCCGCCTGGTCGACGCCTCGATGATCGAGGCAACGTTCGACGGCCGTACCCGGTACCGGATGCTGCAGACGCTGCGGATGTTCGCGCTTGACCGGCTGGCGGCGACCGGCGAGAGCGACGCCGCAGCAGGGCGAATGTTGCGGCGGGCGGTCGAGCTGACGACCTGGGCCGACGCCGCCATGACGACCGAGCGTGAGCCCGAGGCCGACGCCGTCCTGCGCCGCGAGCTGCCAAACCTGCGGGCCGCCTGGCAGCTTGCGCGCCAGCGGGGAGCTCTCGACGACGCCGTTTCGATGGTCATCGCGCTGTTCGACGCGGTGGTGTACCGCGACCTCGTCGAGATGCGGGGCTGGGCCGAGGAGCTGGCCGGGGATCCGGCGCTGGCCACCCATCCCCGGGCGGGCGGCGTGCTAGGCGTGGCGGCGGAAGTCGCCTACCACCGCGGCGACTACCTGCGGGCAGATCGGCTCGCCCGCGCCGGCCTCAAGCGTGTCACCGACGCCGAGGGATCGTGGTACTGCCTGATGGCACTGTCGGTGGCCGCCCTGGCCCGCGGGTCATACGCCGAGGTCATCGAGCACTCCATCGCTGCAGAAGCCGTCGCGAGCCGGCCGCGCGAGAACCTCGGGATCGCCGCCCTCGCGGCGGCCTACGCCGGTGATCTCGATCAGGCACGGGAACTGAACGACCGAATGCTCGCCGCCGCAGTGTCGCCGACCATTCTCGCGTTCGGCTACTACGTCGTCGGAGAAATCGACAGTGCAGCCGGCCGCGGGGAGCTGGCCGAGCATCACTACGTCCGGGCCATCGACCTCGCGCGCACCTCGGGTGCAACCTTCATCGTCGGGGTCGCCACCGTGGGGCTGCTGGCAGTGCGTGCCACGACCGGCCGCGTCGACGACGCGCTGCGCGGGTACCGCGACGTCATCGACTACTTCGCGCGAACCGGCAACTGGACCCATCAGTGGGTCACCTTGCGCAACCTCGCCGACCTGTTGCACCGCCTCGGTGATCACGATCCGGCGGCGCAGCTGCACGCCGCAGCCGACCAGGCCCCCGAAGCCCCCGCCGTCAATCCACCCGCGAAGCCCGTGGCACCGCGTCAGGTCACACCAGCCGCCAACCGGGCACACGCACTGAAGATGGCACGGCAGGCGATCGAGCAGCGTCTGGCAGGGTCATGACGGGGCCCGCTCGGCGAAATACTCCTCGGCGACCCATGCAGCGTAAGTGTTGAGGCCCATTGCCGCGACCAGCCCGGCGGTCTGAGTGTCTTGCGCGCGCAACGCACAGACCTTGCGCGCCGTGGTGGCCTCGTCGAGCCTCAGGTTGACGGCAAGCCGCCCGGTGGGCGTGGTGATCGGGTAGCCAGGGGCAAAGACGCCGAACCGCTCGCTGAGTGCGCTCCACCGCCGCGCCCACTCGTCGGTGACCGCGGAGTAGAGCAGCCGGGAGCCGCGTGGCGCGACCTGGTCGAACGCCTGGGTGGCCCACGCCGATATAGCCTGGTGGTCCGAATGACCGGTCTGGCCGTCGGGACCGAAGGTCAGCACGGTGTCCGGGCGGACCTCAACAATTAGCGCGCACAACTGCCCCACTGCATCCGGCACGCTGACCCGTGCGCAGTCGCCGTCGCGGTAGCCGAGCCAGTGGTGCTCGTCGACCCCGAGGATCTCCAGGCTGCGCGCCAGCTCGCCGGTCCGCTCCGTGGCCAGCCGGTGCGGCG
>DASZEI010000007.1:0-5696 GCA_035940975.1 Jatrophihabitans sp.
TTCGTAGTCTGGGCGCGCCGCGAGGTCATCCTGTCCGCCGGGGCTTACAACTCGCCGCAGCTGTTGATGCTGTCCGGCATCGGCCCGGTCGATCTGCTTACCAGGCTGGGAATCGCGGTGACGGTCGATCAACCGGAGGTGGGGCGCAACCTGCAGGACCACCCGTCGAGCTACCTGGTGTTCACCCACTCGCACCCGATCAGCCTGCTGAGCGCGGGCGACCCGGAGAACGTGCGGCAGTTCGAGGACGAGGGGCGCGGACCGCTCACCTCCAACGTTCCGGAAGCGGGTGGCTTCGTCCGGAGCCGGAACGGGTTGCCAGCGCCGGACATCCAATTCCATACCCTGCCGGTGATGTTCCTCGAGTGCGCGCTCGGCATGCCGGCCAAGCACGGCATCTCCTTCGGGCCGTGCGTGCTCAAGCCCGACAGCCGCGGCGAGGTCGTGCTGGCCTCGGCCGAGCCCACCGTCAAGCCGAGGATCAAGCACAACTACTACTCGGCCGAGGCCGACCTGGCGACCATGGTTGCCGGGCTGCGGATCGCCCTGGAGATCGCGCGGCAGAACGCGTTGATCCCCTTTACCCAGCAGCGTTTCAGCTATCCGGCATCGGAGTCCGAGGCCGACCTTCGGGCCTACGCCCGGGCCAGCACCCAATCGATCTTCCACCCGGTGGGCAGCTGCGCGATGGGTTCGGTGCTGGATGCCGAGCTACGGGTCAACGGTGTGAGCGGGCTGCGGGTGGTGGATGCGTCGGTCATGCCGAGCATCCCTCGGGGCAACACCAACGCCCCGACCGTGGCGATCGCCGAGAAGGCCGCCGACCTGATCCGCGGCCGTAGCCCGGCGTGCCCGGAACCGGTGGCCTGATCGGTGCCCGAGGGGCGGTAACGCCACCGGGCGGCTACTCGGAGAAGTCCGGGACCGCGCTCCAGGGCTTGGCCACCCGGTCCTTGGGTTCTTCCCACTCCTCCTGGCGGCCCAGTGCCGTCAGGTCGAGAAAGGCGTAGGCGCCACCGAGGTGGTCGGCACCCCGGGCGAAGGTGGAGTAGGTGTGAAAGACCTCGTCCTGATCACGCAGGAAGCAGCTGATGCCCGGCTGCTCGCTGGACCTGCCCGGCTCCACCAGTCCCTGGCCGGCCGCCTCCAGTTCAGCCTTGGAGCGGTAGTTGTACTCCACCGGCAGGACCGACTCGTCCAGGGTGACGTGGAAGTCGTAGTTGAAGTCGCTGCCGAAGGAGGAGTACCAGGGCATCGTCCAGCCCTTGCTGTCCCGGTACCTCTGCAGGCTTGCGAACGGTCCGCGCGAGATGACGGCGAAGGCTGTGTCGCGGGCCCGGATGTGGTGCAGCATGCCTTCGGAGATCTCGTCCAGAGAGGCCGAGCAGCTCGGGCAACCCACGTCCGGCTCGAAGAGCCACATCACGTGCTGGACGATCAGTTGGCGGCAGCCGTCGAACAGCTCGGCCAGGCCGACCTGGCCCTGTGCTCCCTCGAACCGGTAGGGCTTGTCGATCCGGACCATCGGCAGCCGCCGGCGGTCGGCATTGACCGCATCGATACTGCGGGTCAGTTGCTTCTCCTTGGCCAGCAGCTCCTTGCGCCTGATGACCCACTCCTCGCGGGTAACCACCTGGGGAAGAGTCACGTCAGACCTCCTGTTGCATGCGCGGATCGACCTGATCCGGCAAGGGTTTCGACGATGTCACGACGCTGCCCGGCACTGGCCTGGCCGGTCTGTGACCGTCAGCCCGAAACAGCAAGGTTGTCGGCATAAGTCTAGCAATGCCACCTCGGCCTGAGAGCTGGCACGAGGGAGTAATCATCGGCAATCCAAAGAAGTCCTACCGCGTCAGCCGCCGGCCGCTACTTCCAGACGGCTCACTGTCCCAGCATCCGGCGCAGGGTGTCGGCGTTGCGCACGGCATGACCGGCGCCGTCATTGTTGAAGTACACGTAGACGTCACGGCCGCCGGCTTCCCACTCCCGGATCCGGTGGCACCACCAGCCGAGATCGGCGTCGGAATAGCAGCCGCCGTACAGGTGCTGCCGGTCCGGGCCGTGCATCCGGACGTAGACGAAACCCGCGGTCGCCCGCAGCACGCACGGCAGGTTCGCGCCGCTCATCACGCAGTAGGCCGCCTGATGGCGCTCCAGCAGCGCGAAGACAGCCTCGTCCTGCCAGCTCGGGTGCCGGAACTCGACCGCGACCCGCATCCAGCTCGGCAGCTGAGCCAGGAAGTACTCCAGCCGGGCGTCGTCACGAGCATGCCCGGGTGCCAGCTGGACCAGCAGCACGCCGCGCCGATCGCCCAGCTCATGCCAGCAGGCCGCCATCCGGGCCACCCACGCCTCCGGGGCGTACAGCCGCTTGCCGTGGGTCAGGCCGCGCGAGGCCTTCACCGACAGCTGGAAGCCCGCTGGCAGCCGCTGCCGCCAGCTCGCGAACGTCCGGTTGGCCGGCCAGCGGTAGAAGCTGGCATTCAGCTCGGCGGTGTCGAACTGCTGGGTATAGAGCGCCAGTCGCGAGCCGGCCGCCGTTCCGGGCGGGTACAGCACGCCCTCCCAGTGCGGGTAGCTCCATCCGGAGGTACCGACCTGCACGCTCACCCCGACGCTCCTCACCTGCCTGCGCTTGCCCTCAGGGTTGATTCTTCCGCCCGGGTCGGCACCGGGCGGCAGGCGGGTCACACTCACCTCGGGCCCGTTGCGCACCTGTAAAGTGAGATCCATGAACCGCGAGCCGCAGCTGCCGTCCGGCACGCCGGCCGCTCCATCGGATCGCACGGCATCACCGGATCGCACGGCATCACCGGATCGAACGGCATCACCGGATCGCACGGCGTCGCTGGATCAGCGGATCCCGTTGGATCACAAGGTGTTCAGCTGCACGGAGCTGCGCGCCGACCTGTCCTCGGGCGAGGTGGCTTTCGACTACCTGCTCTCCGGCGGCAGCGGTCCCGCGATCGGCTTCACCGAGCGCCTGCGGTTCCCGGTTCCCCCCGGCGAGCTCAGCCAGCCGCGGCGCGAGGCGTTCGATGCCGTCCTGCGGCTGCTGCATGTCGTCGCCGGCGTGAGCTATTTCAAGCTCGCGGCACCGCCGACGGTCGATCTCGGACCGGTAGGCTTCACCGCCGCCGAGCTCGGCTACCTCCGCGGGGTCTACCTGCACGGCCTGCGCGAGTTCGCCTACCAGAACGACCTGCCGTCCGTGCTCGACACCCGATTCACGGCGGGCGCGGGCGAGCCGGTCCCCGACCCGCCGGCGCCGGACTCGTCCGGTGACGCCTCGTGGTACTCGATCGATGCCCGGCCGCTGGTCCCCTGCGGGGGAGGCAAGGACTCCATCGTCAGCACCGAGGCGATGATCCGGTCGGGACGCGACCCGGTCGCCTTCGCGGTGAACCCCAATTCCATCATCGACAGCGTCGTCAGCGCGTCCGGCCTCGAACTGCTCAAGGTGAGCCGGACGCTGGACAGGCAGCTGTTCGCCTTGAACCGGTTGGGTGCCTACAACGGCCACGTTCCGGTGACGGCCGTCAACTCGCTGATCGCGGTGGCCGCCAGCATCCTGCACGGGTTCGGCCCGGTCGTGATGTCCAACGAGTCCTCGGCCTCCTCGCCCAACCTGTACTGGCTCGGCGAGCCGGTCAATCACCAGTGGTCGAAGAGCGCCGATGCCGAGCAGGCCCTGCAGGCCGCGCTGCGGAGCCGGCTCGGGGTGACCGGCCTGTATTTCTCCTTGCTGCGCCACCTCAACGAGCTGCAGATCGCTCGGTTGTTCTGCGGCACCACCGCCTACGACGGCGTGCTGACCAGTTGCAACAACGCATACACCATCGACCGCCCGGCGACGCAACGCTGGTGCCGCAACTGCCCGAAGTGCCGTTTCGTGTTCCTGGCCCTGGCTCCGTTCGCGAGCGTCGAGCGGATGGTCGACATCTTCGGCGCCAACCTCCTACAGGACGAGGATCAGCTGCCCGGCTACCGCGCGCTGCTGGGGATCGGCGGCCCGAAGCCGTTCGAGTGCGTCGGCGAGATAGCGGAATCGCAGGCCGCGGTGGCGCGGCTCGGCGAGCTGGCGCCCTGGCGCGCCACCCCGGTGGTCCGGCAACTGCTGTCCGAGATCGACCCGTTGCTGCCGTCCTGGTCCGACGTGCTGGATCAGCGGGCTCTCAGCTACGCCCCGCAGAGCTTCGTCCAGTCGCTGTCCGGCCTGACCGGGGCGGCAACGGTCAGCTCGCCCGCCTGATCAGGCCTACGGCGCGGCGCCTGGCGCCTCGGGGCCCGGGACGGCTGGTGGCGCGGTCTGTGCGATGGCCTCGGCGAACACTCGCGACCGGTGCTCGAAGTTGTCGAACCGGCCATAGCTCGGCGCCGCCGGTGACAGCAGCACCACACCGCCCGCCGGGGTGTGCCGGCGCGCCAGCCGGACCGCGGCCGCCAGGTCCTCGGCGCTGAGCGTGGTCACGGTGGGCACGTCTGCGATCGCCCGCAGGATCCGCTGGCCGCTGTCGGGAATCGCGATGACGGTGGCGACGATGTTCGCCGCCAGCAGGTAATCACGCAGCGGGCCGTAGTCCAGGCCCCGGTCCTGGCCGCCCACGATCACCGTCAGCGGCCGGTGCGCGTAAGCCTCGATCGCGTGGATGGCAGACTCCGGGATCGTCGAGATCGAGTCGTCGACGAAGGTGATTCCCGACCGATCCTCGATCGGGGTGAGCCGGTGATCCAGCGGTAGGAAACTGGCCAGCCCCTCGATCAGCGAGTCCCGCCGCGCCAGGCAGTCGACGCCCACCGCCTGCAACGCTCCCAGGGCCACGCACAGGTTGCTCTCGTTGTGCCGGCCGACCAGCGACAGCGCCGCACGGGGGAACAGCGGCTCGGCCCCGAGGTGGAACCACGGCTCGTCGCGCGGTCCACCGGCAACGTGAAAGCTTGCGTCACCGCCCACCGGCAGCGTCGGCAGGCTCGCGCCGAAGGCGTTCAACTCGGCGACCAGTCGCTCGTCGCGGGAGTTGAACACCACCCGGCCGGGACCGTGCGCGATGAGATTGAGCTTGTCCCGGTAGTACTCCCGCTCGCCGCCGCTCCAGTCCAGGTGCTCCGGGTACAGCGAGGTGAGCACCGCCGTGCGGGGTGAGTCGTCCAGATCGGCGCACTGGTACATCGACAGCTCCAGGACGTAGAGCTGCGCGTCGGCCAACGCCAGCGCCGCCGTTCCGATGTTTCCGCCGAGCACGTTGGGACGGCCCACCGTGGTCAGCAGGTGGTGGATCAGCGTCGAGGTGGTGCTCTTGCCCTTGCTGCCGGTCACGCCGATCGTGTGCGCCGCGTGGTCAGCCATCCACAGTGCCGTGCCACCGGTGATCCGGATGCCGGCCGAACGTGCCTCCATCAACCACGGGTGCGTCTGCGCCACGCCGGGCGAGCGCACCAGCACTTGCCCCCGCAGGATCGCGGCACGGGCATCGACGCCGGTGTGCAGCGGCACCGAACCGGCCACCTCGGCCCAGCCGGCGCTGCTGGCCGTCACCTGGTCCTGCACCGCGACCAGTTCTGCCGGCCCCATCGGGGCAATCGCCTTCACGGCCGCGACTGCCTCCCGACCCGTACCCCACACGACGACCCGGCGGCCACGCAGTTCGGTCAGCTTCACGCGGCTCCCCGTCAGAATCGATCAGCCGTACTGTAGA
>DASZEI010000008.1:0-2877 GCA_035940975.1 Jatrophihabitans sp.
TGCCGGCCGGGCGATCAGGCTAGCCGGAACGTCTGCCAACCGGTCGGTCACCTCGCCGGTCGGGTCCAACACCACCACCCGCGGCTCGCCGGCCGCGCTTCGATAGACCTGGGCCCGTTCGCCGAGGCGGGGCAGCAGCCAGGCCAGCAACTGCTCCAGCCGGCCGTCGGCGGCCCGGACCTCCCACATGGTGACAGTCATCGGATCAGCACGTCGGTGATCAGCATCGACGAGTCGGCCGGAACGTCGAGCCGGCTCGGGGTGGCGCCGTGCGCGACCAGCTGCGCGCCGAGCGCCGCCACCATCGCGCCGTTGTCGGTGCAGAGCTTCGGACGCGGCACCCGCAACCGCAGCCCGGCCCGCTCGCAGCGCTGGGCGGTGAGTTCGCGCAACCGCGAATTGGCCGCCACCCCGCCGCCGAGCAGCAGGTATTCGATGCCGGCCTCGGACGCTGCCCGCACCGCCTTGGCGCTCAGCACGTCCACCACCGCCTCCTGGAAGCTGGCCGCCACATCGGCCACCGGCACCGGCTCGCCGGACCGCTGCCGGGCCTCCACCCAGCGCGCCACGGCGGTCTTGAGCCCGGAGAACGAGAACGCCAGCGGGTCGTCCCGGGCTCCGGTCAGGCCACGCGGAAAGGCGATCGCGTCCCGGTCTCCGTCCCGGGCGGCCCGGTCGATCAGCGGCCCGCCGGGAAAGCCCAGCCCGAGCAGCCGGGCCACCTTGTCGAACGCCTCGCCGGCCGCGTCGTCCAGGGTGGCGCCCAGCTCGGTCAGCTCCTGCCCACCCACCCGGGGCACCCGCAGGATCGACGAATGGCCGCCGGAGACCAGCAACGCGATGCAGGCCTGCTCGAGCGGGCCGTTGTCGAGCAGGTCCACCGAGACGTGCGCGGACAGGTGGTTCACCGCGTACAGCGGCTTGTCCAGGGCCAGCGCGTAGGCCTTGGCCGCCGCCACCCCGACCAGCAGCGCGCCGGCCAGCCCGGGTCCGGCAGTGACGGCGATGGCGTCGATATCGCTGAGCGCGACGCCGGCCTCGGCGCAGGCCCGGTGCACGGTGGGCACCATCGCCTGCAGGTGTGCCCGGCTGGCCACCTCGGGCACCACCCCACCGAACCGGGCGTGCTGCTCGACGCTGGAGGCGACCGCGTCGGCCAGCAGTTCGGTACCCCGGACGATGCCGACGCCGGTCTCGTCGCAGGAGGTCTCGATGCCGAGCACCAGCGGCTGGTCGGCTGTCATGGCTGCCGGCCGCCTGCTGCTGAGGCGCGGCCCGCGCCGGGTTGGCCGGCCTCATGCCCCAGCGGGTAGCGCATCGTCACCGCGTCGACCCGGCCCTGCTCGTAGTAGCCGCGCCGCCTGCCCAGCACAGTGAAGCCCTCCGCGGCGTAGAGCCGCTGGGCGGCCAGGTTGTCCTCGCGGACCTCCAGCAGCACCTCGGTGGCCCGGCGCCGGCGCGCCTCGGCAACCAGCGCGCGCACCAGCAGCCGGCCGACGCCCCTGCGCCGGGCGGCCGGCAACACGCCAATGGTGAGGATCTGCGCGGTCTCGCCGATCGTCAGCAACCCGGCGGTGCCCAGCAACCCGGCGGTGCCGCCAGTGCCGCCCCCGGTGCCGCCGGTGCCGCCAGTGCCGGCGGCCGGCTCGGCGGACCGCTCGGCTGCTTCGGCGACTGCTTCGGCAACTATGTAGTAGCGCAGCTGGGTGTCGGCCAGCTCGTCGAGGTAGCCCTGCCGCGACCAGGCCTCCGGGCCGAACATCTGCTGCTCGTAGGGCATCAGCGCATCCAGATCGGCGATCCGCATCGGCCGCAACCGCACTGACCGGCTACCAACCTCGCTCATGCCGTCACCGGCTCTTCGCGCGAGCGCTCATCGCAGCCATCCGCGCCGGTCCTCGCTCGCTGACGCTTGCTGCGATCCTCGCTCATGCCGTCACCGGCTTGCGGGCCGCCGGTTCCACGGCGTCCGGACGGCGCAGGTAGAGCGGCACCAGCACCTCGCCGGGCGCCCGGCCCAGCACCCGGCCCGCCGCGCAGGCCGCCAGCCCGGCCACGGTCGGGTAGTCGGCAGCCAGCAGCTCGTACCCCAGGACGTCGGCGTACAACCGGGCACCGGCACCGGCCATCGCGAGGGCCGCACCGTCCGGCTCAGCACCGTCCGGCTCAGCACCATGCAGCTCAGCACCGTCCAGGTGAGCCCCGTCCAGCTCCGCACGCAGCGCGGCGGGCTTGGTCACGGCCGGCTCGCCCAGCCGGCGGCCATGGCGATAACGCGCCCAGTAGACCTCTTTGCGGCGGGCGTCCCCGGCCACCAGCAGGTCCGGCCGCTCCGGGTGCGCGGCGGCGATCGCGTCCAGCGAGCAGACGCCGTAGCTCGGCAAGCCGGTGGCGTCGGCGAGCGCGGCGGCGGTCATCAGCCCGACCCGCAGCCCGGTGAACGGGCCGGGGCCGAGACCGGCCACCACCGCCGAGACGTCCGAGATCCGCACGCCGGCCTCGGCGAGGCAGGCCTGGATCGACGGGGTGAGCAGCTCGGCGTGCGCCCTGGCGTCCACCGTCACCCGCTCGGCGACCACCGCGACCACGGCCGGCTCGGCGTGCGCGGCGTGCGCGGACTCGGCGCGGTCGGAGAACTCCACCAGGCCCGCAGTCACCGCCGCGGACGAGGTGTCCAGAACCAGAGCCAGCACCCGGCCAGCCTAGTCGGCACGGGTTGGCGGTCCGGTCCCTGCACGCTGCCCGTCCAGCACACCGACAACCTGGGCATTCGGAGACGGACAGGTGCGAGGATCGACGGCGTGTACCCGGCCACGCTCGGCAGCTCGCTCCGGGCCGGCTGCTGCCTGGTACTCGTGGTAGCCGGGCTGACCGGGT
>DASZEI010000009.1:0-12414 GCA_035940975.1 Jatrophihabitans sp.
GACCTGGATTACCTGTACCGCGAGGGCCGGATCCTTGTTCGGGACATCGACCTGCCGCGGGTGCGCGCCGTCGTCGGCGGCGAGGTCGTGGACAGCCTGATCAACGGCGTGACGGCGCTGGTGCCGGACCGGGACGCCCCATCCGCACTGGACGAGATCGACAGGGTTCTGGGCGTGGGGGTCGCGGCACCCGATCATGTCCTCTACGTCACGCCGGCGGGATGCTGCCCGGCCACCGAACCGCACACGGTCGTTCACCGCACTCCAGATCCCGACGTGCGCCGGGATTCTCCTGGTGACGGGGCCGACACCTTGATATCCGTGGTGGACACCGGCTACATCACGAAGCTGGACAACGCGGGGCACCCCTGGCTCGCAGGCGTGACGGGGGACGAGGAGTCCTTCAAAGCCACCGACATCGGGCCGTATGTCGGCCATGGAACCTTCGTCGCCGGCGTGCTCAGGTGCATGGCACCGCGTGCCGAGGTACGGGTGGAGGGTTTCCTGACTCATGGCGGCGCGATATACGAGTCGGAGATCATCCGCCAACTCAACGACGCCATCGAAAGCGTGCCGGACATCATCAGCATCTCGGCGGGCTGCACGACCCGCCACAACCTCGTCCCGCTGGCCTTCGAAGCCTTCTGGGAGCATCGATTGAAGCATTGCAAGGGCACCGTGCTGGTCGCCGCGGCCGGCAACGACGGCAGCCGCCGGCAGTTCTTCCCGGCGAGCTGTGAGTGGGCCGTCTCGGTCGGTGCGCTCGACCGGCATGGCAGGCGGGCACCGTTCTCGAACTACGGTAGCTGGGTCGATGTGTACGCCCTCGGCGTCGACGTCGTCAACGCCTATCCGAATGGCCGCTTCCGTTACCGTGAGCCCGAGAAAGTAGGCCAGGTTGCCAAGTTCATCAACGAGATGGCGAACTGGAGTGGCACCTCGTTCTCCACTCCGCTGGTGGCGGGCATGATCGCGGCTCGGATGTCACACACCGGCCAGAATGGCCGGCAGGCGGCGGACTCGATACTCAGGATCGCGCGTTCGCACGCCCGCCCAGGGGTCGGCGCGGTGGCGGAACCCGGGATGGCGTGTGACCAGGACCCGGGCTGTTCCGCACGCTGATCGGGGCCGGCCGCGACGTCAGGCTGTTGCTCGGGCCAGGCTCACCTGCTCGAGCTGACCGGCGGCCACCCCGTCCGCGGCGCCGAGCAGCGCGGTGACGTCGTGCGCCGTCCGGCGCGGTCGGTCGTTCCAGGAGGTGAGGTCGCGAACCCGGGCGACTCGCACCGCGGGGGCCGGGCAGAAGCCGACCGGTTGGTGCACTCCATACAGCGCCTGCCAGGTCAGGTCGAGCGCGCGCTGAACCGGCTGGGTGCGGGCCGCCGGCAACCCGCCGCCGGCATGCACGATCGCTCCGACGAGGCAGGCACCGGTCAACTGCCGCCCGGTGATCAGCTGCAGGTTGTGCGCGCCGACGAGGTGCTCGCGGCCCCGCTCGTCCTGGTAGGCGAACCAGCCGTGCTGGATCCAGCCGCCGGCCACCACCGTGCCCGCGTCCGCGAGCAACGTCCGGATGCACTGCAACTCGGCCAGTTGGGCGCTGATCCGGTCATGCCGGGCCAGCCGCCTGCGCTCTGCGATCCGGCGGGGGAAGCTGACTGCGGTGTGCTCGACCCCGCTCGAGGTCGAGGCGAGTAATTCGACGGACATGACAACCTCCTGCATCAAGCTTTGCATCAAGGATGCGCCTGGAAGCGCCGTTCGCCGAGTTCGGATGTCGACAGCGCTGCCCATCGTCACGGTGCCGTCGGCCGGCAGGTAGAAGTATGCTGCCGGGCCGGCGCACAGGCTGGAGCGAGAGCGCCGGACGCGGACGTTACCTCGCGGATGCAACCGTGGAGTTCCCGGCACGGGTGCGCTAGTTTCCAGCGTGGTCCCGCACCGGCCCTGCCGGTCCTGAACCCGCAGGCTCGGACGGGCACCCCGTGTCGAACCGCAGACCTGGGAGGGTTCGCCTTGACCGCACTACAGTCCGACGACATTCTGCCTGCCGACACCGAGGGCACTGTCACCTTCGACGGCTCCAAGACCTGGTACCGGATCACCGGTGATCTCGGCAGTGGCATCGTTCCGTTGGTGGTCGCGCACGGCGGGCCGGGGTGCACCCACGACTACCTCCTGCGGCTGACGGCGCTGGCCCGCACCGGACGCCCGGTGATCCACTACGACCAGCTGGGCAACGGCAGGTCGACCCACCTGCCTGAGGCGGACCCGAGCTACTGGACCCCCGAGCTGTTCGTCGCCGAGCTGGACAATCTGCTCGCGGGCCTCGGGATCGCCGACTCCTACCACCTGCTCGGGCAGTCCTGGGGCGGCATGCTCGGTGCCGAGTTCGCGGTTCGGCAGCCTGCCGGCCTCCAGCGGCTGGTGATCGCCAACTCGCCGGCCTCGATGCCGCTGTGGAGCGAGGCCGCCGGATCGCTGCGGGCAGAGCTGCCCCCAGCGGTGAACGACACCTTGCTGCGGCACGAGCGGGCGGGCACGACCGATTCGCCGGAGTACCTGCAGGCGATGAAGGTCTTCTACGACCGCCATGTCTGTCGAGTGGTCCCCAACCCACCCGAGGTGGCGGCCAGCTTCGCCGCGATCGACGACAATCCGACCGTGTACACCACGATGAACGGTCCGAGCGAGTTCCACGTGGTCGGATCGCTCAAGGCCTGGTCGATCATCGACCAGCTGCCCCTCATCCAGGTGCCCACCCTGATCATCTCCGGACGCTACGACGAGGCCGCGCCGGTGGCGGTGCGGCCGTTCTTCGACCGGATTCCGGATGCCCGCTGGCGCATCTTCGACAACTCGAGCCACATGCCCCATGTCGAGGAGACCGAGCGCTACCTGTCCGTCGTTCAGAGCTTTCTCGACGGTGCCGAGCCGGATGGCGCCGATCCCGTGTGACGGCTGTGTCGCAACCGGACCGTGGCGATCTGAAACGGCCGTAGCCGCACCGAGAAACCGTCGGCGCCGTGACGGTCCAAGGCGTCGGCCGCGATCGGGCGTTCCAGCAGATCGGTCTCGACGACCTCGGCGAGATCGACAGCCACGCTGAGCCGCGCCGACGCCCGGCCACCGTGGGACTCGTACAGCCGTACCACGATGTCACCGGAGCGGTCCTCGGCCAGCTTGACGCTCTCCACCACGACGGCCGGATTGTCGATGCTGAGCAGCGGTGCCACCGCCGCCGCGCCGAGCACCGTCCGGGCCGGCAGGTTGAGGTCATAGCCTGCCTCGACCGCGCCGTCCACTCCCACCCCGACGACCAGGGCGTAGTCCAGGATGTGGTGGCCCTGGTCGGCGTCCGGATCGGGAAAGCGCGGTGCCCGCAGCAGCGACAACCGGACGGTGGTCGTGGTGCCGCCGGCCGCGCGGCTGATCCGGTTCACGTCGTGGCCATAGGTGCAATCGTTGACCACGGCGATGCCGTAGCCCGGCTCGCCGACATGCACCCAGCGGTGCGCGCACACCTCGAACCGGGCCGCGTCCCACGAGGTGTTGGCGTGGGTCGGTCGGTAGAGGTGCCCGAACTGGATCTCGGAAGCGAACTGCTCGGCGTGCACGTCCAGGCCGAACGCCGCCTTCAGCAGCTGCGCCGACTCGTGCCAGTCGATCACGGTGTGCACGTTCACCCGGCGCGCGGCAATCCCGGAACCGCCGGACAGCGTGATGGTCTGCTCGATCGAGGAGCTGCCGAAGCGGCGGCGGAGCAGCACCCCACCGGCAACCGGCTCGATCCGCTCGAGGCCGGTCAGATCGCTGCTGACGTTGCGGTAGTGCTGATCGATGTCCCAGGCATCCCACCGGTTGGGCCGGTCCCGGTGAAGTTGCAGGAGGTTGCCGTAGCTTCCCGGGGCGATCGCCTCGCGGGATGCGAGCAGGTCGTACACCGAGGTCAGCAGCCCGGCCGGGTCGACGACGATCCGCAGCGTACCGTTGTCGACCACATAGCTCGTCCCGGCGCGGCTGGTGGTGGGCTGCGCGACCGGCTCGGCCGGACCGGCGCCGAGGGCCGGCACCCCGGCCCGGGCGAAGGGTGCGGCGTTGAACAGCAGCGGCACGGTGCCCTCGCCGGCCAGGGCCTGCTGGGCGGCAGCGATCAGCTCTGCGAGCTCGTCGGCTATCTCGGCATAGGCCGCCTCGGCCTCCCGATGCACCCAGGCGATCGCGCTGCCGGGCAGGATGTCGTGGAACTGGTTGAGCAGCACCCGCTTCCAGATCCGGTCCAGCCGCTCGTAGGGATAGTCGATCAGCCCGGCGACCGCTGCCGTCGTCGACCACAACTCCGCCTCGCGCAGCAGGTGCTCGCTGCGCCGGTTCCCCCGCTTGGTGCGGGCCTGCGAGGTATAGGTCCCGCGGTGCAGTTCCAGGTACAGCTCGCCACGCCACACCGGCCCGGTGGCGAGGTCAGCCCGGTCAGCAAGATCAGCCCGGTCGGCCAGTTCCGCTTCGGCCGACTGGAAGAAGTCAGCCGGCGAGCCGAGCCGGACCCGCGGTGAGCCTTCCAGGTTCGCGGTCCGGCGGGCCGCGGCGATCATCTCCCGCGTCGGCCCACCGCCACCGTCGCCCCATCCGAACGGCACCAACGAGGTGCTGCCGTAGCCGTGCTCGGCATAGTTCTGCCAGGCGTGCGCCAGGTCCGCGGCAGACAGGTCGGAGTTGTAGGTGTCCACCGGCGGGAAGTGCGTGAAGACCCGGCTGCCGTCGATCCCTTCCCACCAGAAGGTGTGGTGCGGCATCCGGTTCGTCTGGTTCCAGGAGATCTTCTGGGTCAGGAACCACCTGCAACCGGCCCGTGCCACGATCTGCGGCATGGCCGCGCTGTAGCCGAACGAATCGGGCAGCCACACCTCGAGCGGTTCGACTCCGAACTCGTCGCGGTAGAACCGCTTGCCGGTGACGAACTGGCGAACCATGGCCTCACCACCCGGCATGTTGGTGTCAGCCTCGACCCACATGCCGCCGACCGGCACGAACTGCCCGGTGCCGACCTTCTCCCGGATCCGCTCGAAGACCGCAGGATGGTGCTCCTTGACCCAGGCCAACTGCTGGGCCTGGGAGCAGGCGAAGACGAAGTCCGGCTCGGAGTCCATCAACGTCACGACGTTGCTGAAGGTGCGCGCGGCCTTGCGGATCGTCTCGCGCACCGGCCACAACCACGCCGAGTCGATGTGCGCGTGACCGGTGGCCACCACCTGGTGGGCGCTGCCGGCGGCCGGGCTGGCGAGCACCGGGCCCAGTCGGGCGCGGGCCTGCTCCGCGCTACCGCGGACATCGGCGGGGTCGAGGATGTCAAGCATCCGTTCCAAGCTGCGCAGGATCTGGTGCCGGCGTGGATCATGGGGCTGCAGTACCCGCATCAGCCCGTCGAGGCACCAGACGTCCTGCGCCAGTTCCCAGACGGTGACGTCGAGGGCGGCGAGTTCCGCGCGCACGATCCGGTACAGCGGCGCAGAGCCTGCGGTGGCCTTGTCCCCCAGCGGTGTCGGCCGGAACGACCAGTCGCCGGCCACGTTGGGATTCGCGGCGGCTTCGACCAGCAGGCTGACCGGCTGGCCCGCCTCGGCCGGCACCGGCACGTACCCGGTCCGGGGCGCGATGCCCTTGATCGGCTGCCCGTCGCCGGTGTAGGCCAGCCCTTCGGCCTGGAATCCGGGGATCGCCATGTCGAAGCCCAGGTCGATGAGTGCCTCCACCCGGGTGCCGGCCCAGTCGATCGGCACCGTCCCGGTGAATCGGAACCAGCTGGTGCTCCAGGCCGGGCCCCAGGCGTCGCCGACCGCCGCCGGCCGGTAGCGTGCGGCCAGCGCCTGCGACACCGGCACCGGCTCGCCGGGAACCTGCCAGACCGAGACCGCCAGCGGAGCGGTGGCTCGGTAGATCGCCGGGGTGATCTGCTCGCGGACCGCCCGGGTGATCCGATCCTCGACGATCGAACGGTTGTCATGCATGCCGCTTCTCCCCTGGATCGAACCCGCTTGACGGAACGTTGATCCACCTGACATCACCTCCAGCCTCGCAGACCGCGCAGCACGCCGGCCGGGTGACCCGGAGGCTGGCGCGGCTCGGCCCTCAGCCGACCCTGATGCGGCTGCGCACGGATCGGGGGTAGTGATCAGGGCCGTTCCCGATGTACCGGGACATCCCGCGGGCCATCCTTGACACATAGACGCCGCACCGAGCGGCGCGGGCCTGCCGGGCCGACATCTGAAGGGAAAGCACCACCATGGACTCCATCCACGACCTGTTCCGCAGCCGCGGACTCACCCGCCCGAGCGAGGGGCGCATTCTCGGCGGGGTCTGCGTGGGACTCGGCCGCCGGATCGGCCTGAACCCATGGCCGGCCCGGCTGCTGTTCCTCGTGGTCCTGATGCTCATCCCCGGCAGCCAACTGCTGGTCTACCCCGCCCTCTGGATCGCCATGCCCAAGGCCGAGCCCGGCCTGCCCGGCGCCACGAACTTCGAAGGGCCGCCACGGGTGTAGGCCACGGGTGGACCGGGCGGACCGGTGCTGGTTCCGGACAGCGGATGCGCCATGATTCGCCGATGAGCACCGATTCGCAGTGGGTCGCCACGATGCCCGAGGTGTACGACGGCTGCCTCGGCCCCGCGCTGTTCGCGCCGTTCGCGGACCGGGTCGCCGCCACAGCCGCGGCCCGGTCTCCCGGACGGGTGCTCGAGCTCGCCGCCGGTACCGGCATCCTCACGGCCGAACTGGTATGCGCGTTGCCGGCGGCCGACATCACCGCCACCGACCTCAATCCCGCGATGGTGTCCTGGGCCGCGGACCGGGTCCCGGGTGCGGCGTGGCTGCCGGCCGACGCCCAGCACCTCGACCTGCCCGACGGCTGCTTCGACCTGGTGGCCTGCCAGTTCGGGGTGATGTTCTTTCCGGACAAGCCGGCCGCCTTTGCCGAGGCGGCGCGGGTGCTGCTGCCCGGCGCGACGCTGCTGTTCACCGTCTGGGACGCCGTCGAGACCTCCGACTTCCCGGCAGCCATGATGGAGAGCTTGCGGGCAGTGCTGCCGCAGGATCCGCCGGACTTCATCGTCCGGGTGCCGCACGGCTACTGCGACCCCGACCGGGTCACCGCCGACCTGGCGGCGGGTGGGCTGATCTGCGACGGCGTCGAGCGGATCGTGCTGCGCGGCCGGGCCAGCTCGGCGCAGCAGATCAACCGGGGCTTCTGCCTGGGCACGCCGCTGCGCTTCGCCCTGCAGGAGCGGGGATCGCTGGAGACCCTGACCCGCGAGCTGGAGGAGGAGATGGTCGCCAGGCTGGGTGCCGGGCCGGTGGAAAGTGACCTGGCGGCATTCCTGGTGACGGCCCACACGCCCGCGTGACCGCCTAGCTGGCCGCCGGTCCTCAACGCTGAACGGGGCTACCTACTTCAGCACGCGTCCGGACGTGGTGTAGTGCTTTTGCACCGAGGTCAGGGGCAGCGCCCGGGTGTACACGGCGGCCTCGTCGATGGAGCCTGCGAAGAACCTGCTGGTCGGCTGGTACGGCCAGCCGGTGAGGTTGTCGCCGCCGATCCGCCAGTAACCGACGTAGTACTGGTTCTTGGTCTGGGTGTTCTGGGCGACCTTGCGTCCGTCGAGGTAGAGGGTCAGGCCGAGCGAGCCCTGGGTGCCTACCACGTGGTGCCATTGGCCGTCGTTGTAGCGGGCCGTGGACAGCAGCGTGTAGGGCCGGTCGACGTAGACGCCGAACACCACATGCCCGTCATTGGTCATGTAGACATGCTTGTCGAAAGCGCGGCTGGGCACCGGCACGCCGCTGGAGGTCAGACCGCCCTGCTGGTTGCCGAAGCCGATGATCCGGCCGCCCTTGGTGCTGGTGGTCTTGAACCACGCCTCGACCGAGAAGCTGGCCGGCGACCACTGGGACCGGGTGGCCGAGACGTAGCCGGTGCTGCCGTTGGCCGTGACGGCGTTGTTGCCGGCGATCGCACCGGCGGCCCCGTAGCTGATGCCACCGCCACCGAGGGTCAGACCGCCCGGGTTCTTGAGGTTCGAGCTGTCCGCGGTCAGCGGGCCGCCCGCGTCGCTGAGCCGCCAGAACAGCACCGGGCTGTCCGCGTCGACGGCGGCCTGGTAGGCGGGCGCGGTGCTGACCACGGTGATGGCCCTGCTGACCGCCGACCGGGGGCCGACCCGCGGGCCGAAGGTCTCCTTGACGTCGGCGGTGTAGGTGTGGGTGCTGCCGATCGCCAAGCTGTCGTCGCTGAAGGTCAGCACCGGCCGCTTCCAGAACAGCGACTTGACCGCCGCGGTGGCGATCGGAGTGCTGCCACCGTCGCGGTAGAGCCGCACGGTCAGGTGGACGTCATCAGTGTCCAGCGGTGTCTGCACGTAGATCGAGACCTTGCCGCCGGCCCGGGCGACCGCGGTCGGCGCCGCCGGAGGGGATGGGCTGGCCAGATCGCCGGTGGCCGGGTTGAAGCGGGCCAGGCCCTGCTGGGGCAGGCCGTTGACGGTAGTGAACTCGCCGCCCACGAACAGCTGGCTGCCGTCGGTGGCCATCACCCGCGGGCCGAGGGCCCCGGTCTCGCCGGCCGGGGGGATCCCGCCGTCGGTGTTGGGGTACCAGGTGGACAGCAGGCCGCCGCTGGTGGTTCGCGACAGCAGGTGGCGCGACAGCCCCTTGGCCGCGCCGACCTCGGGAAAGGCGTCCGGGTCGGCCGGTCGGTCGCGGCTGCAGTCGTGGCTGTGCGAACCGGTGTAGAGGATGGCGCCGATCGGCTGCACCGCCTGGGTCGCACCCAGGCACTTGCTCTGCCAGCGCAGCGTGCCGTCGGCGCCGTTGACGGCGAACGTGCCGTCGAAGCAGCCGGTGCCGGTGCCCTCGACGCCGAAGTACGCGCCGGTGCTGTCGGTCTTGACGGTCTTGGCCTCGACCGTGCAGCCCGTCGGGATGACCGAGCCGGCCGGGAACGGCAGGGCGGCGCCCGTGGTGCTGTCGACGACCGCTACCGCGCGGTAGCTGGTGTCGCCGTTCAGGCTCTGGAACCCACCGGCCAGGTAGAGCTTGTCCCCGCCGGTTGAGAGCGCCGTCTGGTACACCACGTCGTCGGCGTTGGCGGTGAAGCCGGCCAGCGCCGCGCCGGTGCTGGTACTGACTGCCGCCAGCCGCTGCCTGGCCGCGCCGCCGGCAGTGGTGAACGTGCCGGCGAGGTAGACCGTGGTGGCGGAGGCCGTGATGCCGCTTACCCGGCCGTTCGCACCGGGGTTCCAGGACGTCAGGGGGGCGGTCGAGGTCGAGGTCGAGGTCCAGGCGGGGAACGCCGCGACCCGGTTGCGAGCCACCCCGTCGATGCTGCTGAAGTCGCCGCCGATATAGATCGTCTGGCCGTCGGGACTGGCCGCCAGCGTGTGTACCGGCCCGTTGACATTGTGGCTAAACCCGACGATCAGCCGGCCGGTGCCGGCCTCGAACGCGGCGAGGTAGTGCCGGACGATCTCACCGGAGCCGACCGGCCGGCCCGGCAGCCGGACGCTGGTGAACTCGCCACCGACATAGAGCACGCCGCCGGCCGCCACCAGGGCCCTCACGGTCGCATTGGTCTGCCAGGTCGGCGCGACGTTGGACGGCATCGGGCCCTCGATGGCGCCTGCGGGCGCTTGCGGTACCAGAGCCGACAGGCCGGCTACGGCAACCGTGGCAGCGGCGACGGCCGCGATCAGGCGCCCAGCGCGCATCTCGTTCCCCCTGTATTTGATGAGCACTTCACGGTAACCGCTGGTCGGTCAGCACCAAAGCATCCGGCCGGCTACAACGTTTCCTGTGCTATGTCAGCGTCACACATTGTTAGATCGATGCTAATAAAGTAACCCCCGCCTTCGGGTTGTACAACCGAAGCCGGATCTTCTTACTCCTTCCTTCCCTTCCCGAGCTCAGTGGTCTATACCGGGTGAGCACCGCCCGGGGCTACCCACATCGGCGGCGCTAGCCGTGAGGGGGTCGCGATGAGCACTGAGCCGGCCGGGGTGGCTGACGTGGCGGCCCGGATGCGGCAACGCCTCGACACCCTGCCGCCGAGCGCCCGGCACCGAGCACCGTTTCTCGGTGCCTACCTGCGCACCACCGAAGCGGTAGGTGCGGCGCTGCGCGACGGGCTGTTCTCCGACGCCGGCTGGGTGGAGCGCTGGGACGTCGCCTTCGCCGAGCTGTACTTCAGCGCCCACGACGCCGATCTGGCCGGCAACGAGGCCTCCGTGTCCAGGCCCTGGCGGCTGGCCTTCTCGGCAGCGCCGGAGCTTCCGGCGCTGCGGCACGTGCTGCTGGGCATCAACGCCCATGTCAACTACGACCTGCCGCAGGCGATGCTGGCGGTGATCAGCCCGTCGGAGTTCGCCGATCCCGAGCTCATCGAATCCCGGCGGCGGGACCACGAGCGGATCGACGGGGTGCTGGCCGACCGGGTCAAGGCTGAGGACGCGGCGATAGCCGATCACCGCAAGCTGCTGGATCGCGCGTTGACGCCGCTGAACCGGCTCAGTTCGAAGCGGTTCCTGCGCGAAGCACGCCAGAAGGTCTGGCACAACGTGGGCGAACTGCAGGCCGCCCGGCTGCTCGGCGAGGACGCCTACCGCACCCGGCTGGCCGAGCTCGAACTGCTCAGCGCGGCCCGCATCGCCGACCTGCTAGCACCCGGACAGGTGTTGCTGCGGCTGGCGGTCGCCGGCTTCGGCGTGGTCCTGCCACCGCCGGCTACCTCCCGCGCCGCTCCCGCCGCAGGATCAGCGGACCGGCCGGGGCCAGGGTGATGCCGGCCCTGGGCCGGGGGTCTCCCGCCACCACGCTGAGCCGGCTGCCGGCGAACGCGTCGATGACCGTGTCCAGCACCAGCCGGGCATAGGCGCTGCCCAGGCAGGTCCGCTCACCGGCCGCGAACGGCAGGAAGCCCCAGGCGGGCAGCGGTTGCAGGAATCGTTGCGGCCGGAACTCGTGCGGCTCGGGCCACAACAGGTGGTCGCGGTGGGTCAGGTAGGGGCTGTACAGCACCAGGGTGCCGCGCGGAATCGCGATGTCGCCGAAGGCCGTGTCCCGGGCCGCCCGGCGGCTGCCCAGCCATCCTGCCGGGTACAACCGCAGCACCTCGTCGACGGCGAGCGGGCGCCACTCGGCGGCGAACAGCTCCGGTTGGCCGCCGAGGTGGTAAAGCAGCCAGGCCATGGTGTGTGCCGTGGTGTCGTAACCGGCGCTGAGGGCGACCCGTACCTCGTCCAGGCCACCGGGAAGGTCACGGAACGCGGTTGCCAGGCAGCCGGCCGGCGCGGCTGGCAGTGCCTGCGCCAGAGCCCGGTCCATCCGCCGGAACAAGGCGGGCCGGCGTAGCAGCGGCCCGGGCAGCGAGCTGTCCAGCGGCCGCAGGAAGGCCGTCAGCACCTGGTCCGGCAGCACGCCGCCGAAGAAGGTGGCGGACAGGATCTGCCTGGTGACCGAGGCCGACCACGCCACCGCGTCGAACTCGCCGCTCGGCAGTGCCCGATCGACGACCTCGAGGATCTGCGGCCGCAGTGCCGCGATCGAGCGCCGGGCGAAGGCCGGGTTCAACTCGGCACGGCGTTGCCGATGCTCGGGCGCCTCGGTCTGGACGACGCCAGCGGCCAGGTGCGGCGACAGTCCGCTCATGCTTCCCCGGCTGCGGAACAGGCCGAGGTCACCCAGCACGAACCGGTTCCAATCGGGGGAATAGCCCACGATCGTGTTGCGCCATAACCGCAAACCGAACACCGGACCCAACCTGGCGCCCTCCTCCAGCAACGGCAGCGGGTGCCGGCCCCACCGGCCGAGGTGGCCGATTCCCGGTTGGGTGCGAGGAGCGGGTGGTTTCACGGGTAGCTGCGGCCCTTCCACTGCTGCTGTGGGCGCATCGCCTGGATCGCCACCGGCACGAACGCGACCGGGCACAGCGGGGTGAGGATCGCCTGCCAGGCAGCTCCGGGATGGCATTTCAGGCCGACCAGCAACCGCTCGGCGAGGCCCAGTCCCAGCGGCAGCAGCCACTGCCGGCGGCGGCCGGCGGCCATCAGCGGCAGCGTGTAGGCCAGCAGGTGCCAACCGGCGGCGGCTGCCAGCCGCAACCGGGATCCACCGGTCACCGCGAGCAGTCCCCTGCCGAGCCCCGCAACAGCCTCGCGGTAGCCGGTGTACATCCTGGTCCGCACCAGCTCGCCGCCCAGCGCCAGCCCCAGTCGCAGGCCGGCCCGCCGGGCGCTCCTGGCCAGCGCCACGTCCTCGACGATCTCGGCGCGCACCGAGGAGAACCCGGCCAGCTCGTCGAAGGCCCAGCGGCTGAACACCAGCAGCGACCCGTTCGCGGTGGCTGCTGCCGGCACGTCCACCGACAGCAG
>DASZEI010000010.1:0-2292 GCA_035940975.1 Jatrophihabitans sp.
CACCGAGGTGGACGCCTTCTGGCAGACCTATGGCAGGCCTGCCGGGCAGAGTCCGGTCCGGGCGCTGGTCTACCGGGCTCGCAACGTCCTCGGCGCCCGGCTCGACATCCACCGGCGAGGCTTGGACCTGCACGACATCCCGCCGATCCACTGGGATGTCACCGACGTGCTGCGCGCGCTGGCCTAGCCCGAGCCGATCCGGTCAGCCCAGCGAGTCAGGCCGGCGACGGCGCAGTGCGAGCACCAGTGCCGCCAGGGCGAGCAGCACGCCGAGCGCGCCCAGCACGATCCCGGTGACGGCTGAAGCCTTGCTGGCGGCATCGTCGGACGTGCCGGCAACGGCCTCGGCCTGACTGGTGTCCGTCGCGCCGTCGCGCGGCCCGGACGAGGCGCTGACCTGGCCACCCGGCGAGGCCGGTTCGCTGGATGCGTCCGGCGCGCCGGCCCCGCCCGACGAACTGCCCGCCGAACCCGGCCCGGCCGACCCGCTCGACCCGCTCGACCCGCTGCCCGAGGAGCCCGGCACGCTGACGGAGCCGCCGAGGCTCAGCACCGGCGCCGGATGCTCCGGCTCGGCCGAGCTGCCGGGCGCCGGCTCCTCGATCCAGGACACCGAGCTGCCGTCGCTGTAGCTCTGGATCGCCTTGAACGTCAGCGACTTCGCCTCCGGCAGTTGGCCGGCGATGAAGGCGAACTCGTCGAACTGCCCGGGGCCGATGCCCTGGCCCCCGGCGCTGACCTTCCAGTCGATCTCGGAGACCACGTCGGTGATCTCGCCGTCGTCGGTCTTGATCGGGGTGCTCAGCTTGGTCCGGCTGACCGTGACCGACCAGCCCGGCTTCGGCTGTACCAGCACCGACGCGATCGGCGTGTCGATGGGCAGCCGCACCTTCAGCCCGACGGTCCGGGCCGACTCGCTCTCGTCCGGCACCCGGAACGAGATCACCGCGTCGCTGCCGCCCGAGGTGGCCTGCGGCGCCGAGACGGTGACGTGCGCCGATGCCACCCCGGCGCCGACCGCCACCCATCCGGCCGCCAGCGCGCCGGCACCGAGCAGCCTGCGCAAGGGTCGGCGGCGGGTCCGATCAGTCATCGGGTTCCTCTCGGGTCGCGAGTACGGGTCGGATCTCCACAACGCCCGATCCTGTCGCGTAACTAGTCGGGCACCGGCGGTCAACGGTTCCTGGTCGGTCTCAAACGTGACCCGGCCCACTCCTTACTGATCGGACGGACGGCTCGCGGCAGATCGGACGGACTGCTCGCGCGGTTGGGCACGCCCCGGGCAATTTCCCAGCATCCGAATGAGAGAATGGGGCGGTGACAGCCGATGTCCACCGCTGACCCCAGCGAGCGGAACCCACCCGGGCAGCGCCGAAGGTTCAACGGCCTGTTCCCCAACAGCCTGCTGCACCACCGCGAGCCGAAGTGGTGGCAGGAGGTCGCCATCATCGGCCTGGGCTACTGGATCTACGGCCAGGTCCGCAACCTGGTCCCCGAGCAGGCCAGCATCGCCGCGCGGCACGGCCGCGGCGTGCAGCACCTGCAGGACGCCCTGCACCTGAACTTCGAACGGTCGGTGAACCGGTTCGTGGCCGAGCACGAGCCACTGGCCCAGGTGATGAACTACTACTACGCCACCCTGCACTTCGTGGTGACGATCGGCTGCCTGATCTGGCTGTACCGGGCTCACCCGCGGATCTATCGCGGCGCCCGGACCATCCTGTTCGCCACCTCGCTGATCGCGCTGGCCGGCTTCTACCTCTACCCGCTCGCGCCGCCCCGGCTGCTGCCGCAGTACGGCTATATCGACACGGTGCTGAAGTTCCACACCTGGGGTTCGCTGGCCGATCCGAAGATCGCCGAGCATTCCAACCAGTACGCGGCGATGCCCAGCCTGCACATCGGCTGGGCGCTGTGGTGCGGGGTGGTCATCTACTTGTGCGCCCGGCGGCGCTGGGTGCGCGCGCTGGGCCTGCTCTATCCGGTCGCCACCCTGCTGGTCATCGTCGGCACCGCCAACCACTTCACCATCGACGCGGTCGCCGGCCTCGCGGTGTTCCTGCTCGGCTGCCTGGTGCAGTACCTGTTCTCCGGCCGCAGTGCCTTCGTCGAAGCCCCGATCCGCCGGCACCTGACCCCCGACCTTGCGACCGGACACCCCAGTGGGCCGTTTCAGCCGATCTCGCAGCCCACGTCGGCATCGACATCGCAGCCCGGCTCGCAGCCGGCCGGTCAGCGCAGCTCGCAGCCGGCCGGTCAGCCCGGCTCGCAGCCGGCCGGTCAGTGCAGCTC
>DASZEI010000011.1:0-5545 GCA_035940975.1 Jatrophihabitans sp.
GGCCCTCGGAGATCAGGATCCGGTGAACCTGGAGGTGGGTCTGCACGCTCAGGTTCGGCCGGTGCAGGACCGGACGCAGGTAGCCGCCGGCGGCACCACACCGCCTGCCGTTGCGCTGGTTGACCTGGTAGTAGCCGAAGCCGTCCTGCCGCGGACCGTTGAAATCCTCATTGGCAGGCAGCCCGGACTCGATCGCGGCCTGGATGAAAGCCGTGGACATCGGGTTCTTGGAGCGGTTCTCCGATACCGGCAACGGGCCGCCGGCGCCGTTGTAGTACGACGCCCCGCGTTCGTTGTCCTCGCTGCGCTTGAAGTAGGGCAGCAGCTCGTCATAGCTCCAGCCCGGCTGCTTCCACTCGTCGTAGTCCAGCGGGTTGCCGCGGATGTGCACCATGCCGTTGATGGAACTCGTTCCGCCGAGGACCCGTCCTCGCGGCAGGTAGAGCCGGCGGCCGTTGCAGTACGGCTCGTCATGGGTGTCGTAGTCCCAGTCGTACTGGCTGCGGCACAGGTTGCCGCCAGCGGCCGGAGTGGTGATGTTGGCACTGGAGTCGGTGGCGCCCGCTTCGATCAGGCAGACGCTGACGTCCGGATCCTCGCTCAGGCGCGCGGCCAGCACGCACCCGGCGGAGCCCGCGCCCACGATGACGTAGTCGAAGTCCGACCCGTCCAGCTCCGGGTTCAGCTGCCGCCGATCACCGCTGATGGTCATCGCCGTCGCGCTCGGCTGAGCAAGGACCGCCCTCGACTGATCCAGGACTGCTCGCGGCGTGAGACCGGTGCGCCGTGCGCCGGCCGCGCTGGTGCGGCTGGTTGCGGGGTCCGGTCCCGGATCGTCATCGCGAAGAAGTCGCGGATGTCGCTCACCAGCGCCTCCGGCTGCTCCATGGCCGCGAAGTGGCCACCGTGCGGGTGCTCGCGCCACTGCCGGATATTGGGGAAGTCGCGTTCGGCGAAGCGTCGGATCGGCAGGAACATGTCGTGGCCGAAGACCGCGATGCCCAACGTCACCGGGTTGGGATGGGGCCGTGGCCCTGCTCCGGCGGTCGGCAGCCACTTGGCGATCTCGTAGTACAGCTGCGCCGACGAGCCGGCTGTCCTGGTCAGCCAGTAGATCATCACGTTGGTCAGGATCAGGTCGCGTTCGACGGCGTCCTCGGGAACCTCCGCCGAGTCGGTCCACTCCCGGAACTTCTCCACGATCCAGGCCAGCTGCCCGATCGGCGAGTCGGTGAGGGAGTAGGCCAGGGTCTGCGGCCGGGTGGACTGGACCTTCATGTAGCCGGCCAGGTCCGCGTTGAAGCGTGGCATCAGTCCCAGCCGGGCCTGGTCGCTCTCGCTCAGGTCGGCGGTGTCGGCGGGATCTGCCGACGGCCCGGTGAGCAGCATGTTGATGTGCGCGGCCAGCAGGTGTTGGGAGTCGACCTCGCCCAGTTCCAGGGTGATCGCCGAGCCGAAGTCACCGCCCTGAGCGGCGTAACCGTCGTAGCCGAGCCGGCGCATCAGCTCGGCCCAGGCTTTGGCCATCCGCCTGATGTTCCATCCCGCCTCACGCACCGGGCCGGAGAATCCGTAACCGGGCAACGACGGGATGATGAGATGAAATGCCGGGGCGTCGGCGTTGCCATGGCCCCGGGGGTCGCTGAGCGGCCCGATCACGTTCAGGAACTCCACTACCGAACCCGGCCAACCATGGGTCAACAGCAGCGGTATCGCATCCGGCTCCGGCGAGCGGACATGCAGGAAGTGGATCCGTACGCCGTCGATCTCGGTGGTGAACTGCGGATAGCGGTTCAGCCGCGACTCGGCGGCGCGCCAGTCGTAGCCGGTACGCCAGTACTCGGCCAACTCTCGAAGGTAGGCCAGCGGCACGCCGCGCTTCCAGCCGGAGTCCGCTACCTCGTCCGGCCATCGAGCACCGGCCAGCCGGCGATTCAGATCATCGAGTTCCGCCTGCGCGATCTCGATCCGGAACGGGGTCATCTGCTGGCTCGGCACGCCAGCTCGCAAGTCGTTCATGAGGCCGCCTCCAATTCGCCGTCGGCACCTAGCCTGGACACCACCTCGTGCAGCGCGGCCGACACCTGATTCACCTGTTCCGGCGCTATCACCAGCGGCGGAGCGAGCACGATGACATTGCCGTAGTCGCGAACCACGACCCGGTGGCGTCGGCGCATCTCGGTGGCGACCGCACCGGCCATCAGCGGCTCCCGGCTCCGGCGGTCGAGGACCAGTTCGACACCGACCGTCGCTCCGGCGACCCGCACCTCGCCGACCTGCGGCAGGCCGGCCACCGCGGCGAGGCTCTCGGTGAACCAGGTCCCGATCTCGCCGGCCCGAGCGATCAGCCCTTCGTGCTCGATGAGGTCGAGGTTGGCCAGCGCCACCGCGCACGGCAACGGATGGCCGAAATAGGTGTGGCCGTGGAAGAAGTGCACATCGCCCACCGTCTCGGCGATCTCACCGGCCATCAGCACCGCGCCCAGCGGCGCGTATCCACTGGTGAGGCCCTTTGCGGTGACCACGATGTCGGCCGCCATGCCCCGGTCGGCTGAATCGAACCAGGCGCCGGTGCGTCCGAAGGCGGTGACCACCTCGTCGGCGATCAGCAGGATGCCGTGCCGGGACAGCAACTCCCGGACCCGCGGCCAGTAATCGGGCGGTGGAACGAGGATTCCCGCGCCGCCCATCACCGGTTCGCCGATCATCGCGGCGATATTTCCCGGCCCGATCCGGTCGATGGTGTCGGAGAGTTCGCGGAGCAGGAAGTCCGTGGGATCCTGCCCGCCGTACAGCTCCTGGGCCCGGTAGGGGTGCGGCGGCGTCACCTTCTCCACGTGCGGCAGGGCCAGCCCGATTCCTTCGTGCATTCCCGGGAATCCGGTCGCGGCACCGCTGCCGTAGGTGGTTCCGTGGTAGGCGAAGTGCCGGGTGATGATCCAGGTCCGGTCAGGTTCCTTGCGATGGTGATGGAACAACCGGGCCAGCTTCATCGCGGTCTCCACGCCTTCGGAGCCTCCGGAGGTGAAGAACACCCGGTCCAGGCCGGGGGGAGCCAGGCCCACCAGCCGCTGCGCCAGCCGGATCGCATTCTCGTTGGAGTAGATGTCGAAGCCGGTGAAGTACTCGAGCTCGGCAAGTTGACGCGCGGCGGCCCGGGCCAGCTCGGTCCTGCCGTGGCCTACCTGGGCGACCCAGTTGCCGCCGCCCATGGCATCGAGCAGCTCATTGCCGCGGGCATCCCACACGGTGCACCCGGAGCCCCGGACGATGACGCACCGTTCGGGATGCGCGGCACTCTGGTGCGGGTGCAGCAGCAGCTGCCGGTCGAGGTTCTCCAGCTGGTCGGCCGAGTAGGCAGTCTTCGAGATGTCCTGGGCGATCGTCATCTGTGCCACTCCCAATAAGAGGGTTACGGTAACGGTGGAAGGGGTTCGTCCGGCGCGCCGACCGCGCGCCGCAGCACCCGGCGGTAGCCGGACACCAGGTCGGCGATGGCGGCAGCGGTGAACTCGGTGCGCTTGAACTGCACGGTGCCGACGATCTCGGAGGCCGAAACCACGCTGAGCACCCACAACATCCCGTCCGGGATGTCGGGCGCGCCGGCCTCGAACATCATCCGTCGATGCACCTCGGCGTAGCTGAGGTCACCGATCGCTTCGCCTTCCACCGGCGCGGGTGGCTGCACCATCTCGAAGGCCACCTGCGATCCGGCGTTCGAGGTGGCCGGCTGCAGCAGGGTGGGCGGGGCGACCGGCTCGATGCACTCGAACGGGATGTCGTGGGCGTAGGCCTGCAGGCAGCTGGTCCGGGTACGGTCCAGCACCTGGCGGAACGTCGTGCTGTCGGCGAGGTCGGTACGCACCGGCAGGTAGTTGAGGAAGGGCCCGACGGTGTCGAGGAACCTGGCCTCGTGCCGGCCGGTGGTGAAGGTCGGCACCAGCAGGTCGGTGCTGCCGGTGAGCTCGCGCGCCAGCAGGTAGAACGCCGACAGCAGCACCATGAACGGCGAGCTGCTGGTCTGCCTGGCCAGCCGCAGGCTGGCGCGGGTCAGCTCCTCGTCCAGGCTGAAGTGCTGCATCGCGTACCTGCTCAGGCCGTCGGCCACCGGCACCGACCGGGTCGGCAGGGTGAAGGCGCGGCCGCCGCGCAGGGTGGTGCGCCAGTACTCCAGCGCCGGGCGCAGCACCGCCGGATCGGTTTGCCGGCGTTGGGCCAGGCAGTACTCGCGGTATTGATGCACCGCAGGCAGCGTCAGCTCGAACCCGCGCCGGACGGCGTAGCAGCTGGCCAGGTCGCGGATGACGACCTGCATCGACCAGGCGTCGATGGCGATGTGGTGGGCCGTCAGCACCAGCACGTGGTCCTGCTCGGCCAGCCGCCCGAGCACCGCGCGCAGCAAGGGCAGCTCCGTCACGCTGAAGGTGCGGGATTCGATCTCGGTCATCAGCTGCTCGCACAACGCCGGCCGCTCGTCCTCGGCCGACGGCGACAGGTCCCTGATTTCGAGCCGCACCGGGCTCGGCGGATGCACCACCTGGTAGGCCGGCTGCTGGTCCCGGCGGATCGAGGTGCGCAGGACCTCGTGTCGCGCCACCACGTCGTTGAGCGCCAGCTGGAGGGTGTCCGGGTCCAGCCGCCCCCGCAACCGCCAGCCGCTGACCAGCATGTGCCGGTCGCTGAACGCCCCGGCGGCCGCGCCCTCGTCCATGGCGCAGAAGAACTCCTGGTTGAACGACAGCGGAATCCGCTCCGCCGGCTCGGCCGCGGCCGCCTCGACCGGTTGGGAGCCCGGACCCGGCCCGGCCGGCTGGTAATCGGGCCAGTGGCGCTCGACATAGCTCAGGCAGTCGCCACGAGCGGCGGGGCCGTGCGCTACCGACCAGCCCTGCGGTACGGCGATGGCGACCGGCCACAGGCTGTGCGCGCCGCGCGAATCGGTCAGGGTGAGGTACAGCGGGCCCTCGGCGTCGAACGGATTGCTCAGCCGGGTTCGCAGGCCGCGTACCTTGGCCTCCAGTGCCAGCACGGTCGGCGCGTTGAACAGGTCGGCGATGGACAGCCGGACGCCCAGCGCCGCGTTGATCCGGCCGGTCAGCAACATGGCCGTGACGGACTGGCCGCCGAGCTCGAAGAAGTTGTCATGCAGGCCGGCGTCGGGAGCGTCCAGCACCTCGGCGAACAGCGCGCGCAGCGTGTCCAGCGTCGCCGGTTCACCTGCCGCGGGCTGGGCCGGCGCCGGCTGGTCGTCGGGCGCGGCGGTGCCGGGTGCCACGACCAGCCTGCTCCCCACGGCGATGGCGGCCGGCACCAGCCGCGCCGGCAACAGGGCCGTGGCCAGCTCATGCACCTCGGCCGCGGTAGGAGCGGCGCCGTCGACGCTGAGACAGGCGGCTACCGGCCCCTCGCCGGTGGCGCCCCGGCGGCGGGTGACGGCGACCTGCCGGGCGTCGGGGTTGTTGGCCAGGGCGAACCGGACCTGCGCCAGTTCCCGGTCGGACGTGCCGTTGCCGGCTGAGCCGGCCCCGCTGAGGGTGCCGTCGGA
>DASZEI010000012.1:0-6660 GCA_035940975.1 Jatrophihabitans sp.
ACCACCGCCAAGCACGTGTTGATCCCGCTGGTGCCCGGCTTCGTGGTGGTCATCGCCCTGGTGATGCTGGAGCCGGACCTGGGCACGTCGCTGTGTTTCATGCTGCTGCTGCTGGGTTTGCTGTGGATGGTCGGCCTGCCCTACCGCTACTTCGCCGCCCTGCTGGTCGGGGTGGCCGGGGCGGTGACGGTCCTGGCGGTCACCGAGGCCTACCGGCTGGAGCGGCTGACCACGTTCCTGCACCCCGATCTCGACCCCAAGGGCGCGGGCTACCACACCATCCAGGGGCTGTACGCGCTGTCCAGCGGCGGCATCTTCGGTGTCGGCCTCGGGCAGGGGACATCGAAGTACGGCTGGGTGCCCAACGCCAACACCGACTATGTCTTCGCGGTGGTGGGGGAGGAACTCGGCCTGCTGGGCTGCGTCGTGGTACTGGCGCTGTTCGCGCTGTTCACCTATGCCGCGATGCGGATCGCGCACCGCAGCCAGGACCCGTTCGTCCGGCTGGTAGCCAGCGGCGCCGCCATCTGGATCGCCGGCCAGGCCCTGATCAACGTCGGCTACGTGACCGCGCTGCTGCCGGTCACCGGCATCCCGCTGCCGTTCATCTCCAACGGCGGCACCTCGCTGGTGCTCACCTGTGCGGTGCTGGGCATGCTGGTGTCCTTCGCCCGGCACGAACCGGGTGCCACCCGGGCCGCCCAGCGAGCCGTTGAGACCGGCAGCACCGCCCGCTGGGTGCGGCTGCTGCGGCTGACCCCGCCCCGGGTCCCCGCGGCACGGGTGACCTCGACAGCGAGGCAGGCCGCCGCTGCCGCCGCGAGGTCGGACTCGCCGGCCGCCGCGACCAAATCCGCTGCCACCTCCGCTGCCAGTACCCCCGTTGCCGGGACGTCCGGGATGCGCGGTGCGACGGCGGCTGGTGCGACGGCGGCAGGTATGACGGCGGCCGGAGCGACGGCGGCTGGTACGGCGGCTGGGCACCAGCGCGACCGGACGGCGAACCTTCCCACCAGCGCGCGGCCGGCCACCGGAAAGCGGCCGGCTCCGGCCAGCCGGCAGCAGCCCGGACCGCACCGGGCCGCCGGCCGGCCGGCGGCCCGCCGCAAGGGCGCCTGAGGTGGCACGGGCACCCAGCATCGTGATCGCCGGCGGCCATTCGGCCGGTCACATCGAGCCCGCGATGAACGTCGCCGACGCCATCAAGGACCTCGAACCGGCCGCGCTGATCACGGCGCTCGGCACCGTGCGGGGGCTGGACACCACCCTGATCCCGGCGCGCGGCTACCCACTGGAGCTGATCCCGCCGGTGCCGCTGCCGCGCCGCCTGAACCTGGCACTGGTCAAGACCCCCGGCCGGGTAGCCGCGGCGGTCCGGGCGGCCGGGGCGGTGCTGGACCGGGTGCGGGCCGACGTGGTGGTCGGCTTCGGCGGTTACGTGGCGGTGCCGGCCTACCTGGCCGCCCGGCGGCGCGGCATTCCGATCGTGGTGCACGAGGCAAACGCCCGGCCGGGGGTGGCCAACCGGCTGGCAGCCCGGCTGACCAGCCACGTCTACACCGCCACCGCCTCCACCGGCCTGGCGCATGGCCGGCCGATCGGCATCCCGCTGCGTCCGGCGATCCTCGAGCTGGACCGGGAGCGGGACCGGCCGGCCGCCCGGGCCAGGTTGGGGCTGGCCGCCGACCGCCCGACGCTGCTGGTCACCGGCGGCTCGCAGGGCGCCCGGCGGCTGAACGAGGCGGTGCTGGGCGCGCAGCGGGCGCTGGCCGCGGCCGGCATCCAGGTGCTGCATGTCGCCGGCGCCAAGAACCCGCTGACCGCGCCGCCCCGGAGCGCGGACGAACCGCCGTACCTGGTGCTGCCCTATCTCGACGCGATGGCCGACGGCTACGCCGCCGCCGATTTCGTGCTGTGCCGCTCGGGTGCGATGACCTGTGCCGAGCTGACCGCGGTGGGGCTGCCGGCCGGCTACGTGCCGTTGCCGCTGCGCGGCGGCGAGCAGCGCCTGAACGCCGAGCCGATCGTGGCGGCCGGCGGCGGCCTGATGGTGGCCGACGAGAACTGCGACTCGGCCTGGGTCGCTCAGAATGTGACCGCGGTGCTCACCGATCCGCCCCGGCTGGCCGCGATGGCGGCGGCCGCCCGGCGTGCCGGTGCCCGGGATGCCGGTGCGGTGCTGGCCCGGTGCGTGCTGGAGGTGGCCCGTGACCGCGACGCCTGAACCGGCCGACCGGACCGAGCCGGGCAGCCCGGCAGCGCGCGCGCAGGCCAGCTATCACCGGCCGGCCGGTTGGACCGCACCGGGCGCCGCGCTGGTGTCGTCGGCGGCCACCGAGGTCGTCCCGGCCGCCGACGAACTGGGCCGGGTGCACATCATGGGTATTGCCGGGTCGGGAATGAGCGGCCTGGCCCGGATCATGCTGGCCCGCGGCGTGCCGGTCACCGGGTGCGAGCCCCGGGAGTCGGCGACCGTGCGGGAGCTGCGCGAACTCGGCGCCCAGGTCTGGATCGGGCACTCACTGCAGCACCTGGACAGCTGCGACACCCTGGTGTACACCACCGCGATCGACCCGGAGAACTTCGAACTGGTCGCCGGCCGCGATCGGGGCCTGCGGGTGCTGCGCCGGGCGACGGCGCTGGCGGCGATGATCAGCGGCAGCCGCTGTGTCGCGGTCGCCGGCACCCACGGCAAGACCACCACCACCTCGCTGCTCACCACCGCCGCGCTGGCCGCCGGTCTCGATCCGTCCTTCGCGATCGGGGCGAACCTGGCCGGCACCGGGGTGAACGGGCAGGCCGGTGCCGGCGAGCTGTTCCTCGTCGAGGCTGACGAGAGCGACGGCTCGTTCCTGCTGCTGTGGCCCGAGATCGCGGTGGTGACCAATGTCGAGGCCGACCACCTGGAGAACCACGGTGACCTCGAAGGCATCTTCCGGGCCTTCGAGCAGTTCGTCGACCGGATCGTGCCGGATGGCCTGCTGCTGTACTGCGCCGACGACGCCGGCGCCCGCCGGGTGGCCGGCTATGCCCGGGGCCGCGACCTGCGGGTGCGCGGTTACGGGACGGGGCCGGATGCCGACCTCCGGCTCTCCGACATCCGCGAGCACCCGGACGCGGTGGAGTTCACCGTGCACGGTGCGGGCGAAAGCGCCACCGCCGTCCGGATCGGTTCGCTGATCGGGCGGCACATGGCCCTCAATGCGACGGCCGCGCTGGCGGTCGCGGTGGAACTGGGCCTGACCGCCGAGCAGGTCGCCGCCAGCTGGCGTGACTTCGGCGGCGTGCAGCGCCGCTTCGAGTTCCACGGCCAGGCCCGCGGAGTGCGGGTGTACGACGACTACGCCCATCATCCGACAGAGGTGCGCGCCCAGCTCGGTGCTGCCCGCGGCGTGCTGACCGGGACCGGCCGGCTGATCGCGATCTTCCAGCCCGGCACCTACAGCCGCACCCAGACCTTTGCCAAGGAGTTCGGTGAGGCGATGGCGCTGGCGGACATCGCGGTGGTGATGGACATCTTCCCGGCTCGGGAGAGGCCGATCCCGGGGGTGACCGGCCAGTTGATCGCCGAGCAGGTCCCGTTGCCCGCCGCCCGGGTCGTGTACGAGCCGGACTGGCATGCGGTGGCCGCCCGGGTGGCCGCGCTCGCCGAGCCCGGTGACGTGCTGCTGACCATGGGCATCGGCGATGTCCACCTGCTGTGCGCCGACATCCTGGCTGAGCTGGCTGAGCCGGCCGGGCCGGCCGGTGCTGGCGGGTCGGTCGGGCCTGACGGGCCTGACGGCTCGGAGGTGACCGGATGACCAGCGATGACCCGATGACCAGAGGTGACCGGATGACCAGCGGCGGGATCGCGGGCCGGCTGGGCTCGATCCGGCCGGCGCGGTGGTGGTACTGGTCCGCGGCCGCCCTGGTGCTGGCCCTGCTGGTGTGGCTGGTCGGATTCTCCAGCGTGCTGGGGGTGCGCTCGGTGAACGTGGTCGGGGCCCGCACCCTGACTGCCGAGCAGGTGCGCGCCGCGGCCGCCATTCGAGCCGGCACGCCGCTGGCCCGGCTCGACCTGGGCGCGGTCAGTTCCCGGCTGAGCGCGGTGGCCCCGATTCGCACCGTGACGGTGAGCAGGTCCTATCCGGACACGGTGACGATCCGGATCACCGAGCGGGTCGCGGTCGGCTACCGCCCGGTCGATCCGGGGGCCAGTGGGGGACAGGCGCTGCTGGTCGACCGCGACAACGTGGCCTTCCGCACCGTCCGGACCGCGCCGGCTGGCCTGCCCCGGCTGCTGGTGCCCGGTTCCGGCGCGCCGTCGGCGGCCGCGGCACTGGCCGCGGCACTGGTCGCCGGATCGTTGCCGGCCAAGGTGGCAAAGATGCTCAGCTCGATCTCGGCACCGAGCGAAGAGTCGGTCACCCTGGCGCTGCGCGACGGCCGGACGGTGCTGTGGGGCGGGACCGACCGCAGCAGCGAGAAGGCCCGGCTGCTGTCGGTGCTGTTGGGCCAACCCGGTCGCTACTTCGACCTCAGCGATCCGAGTGCGGTGACCAGCCGCGCCGATCCGGGCAACTAGCCCCCAGCGGCACCTGGCCGAGCCCGCCGAACCGAGCTAAGCCGGCCGGCCGGACCCGCTGGCGGCCAGGGTCCCCGTTTCTGCCTTCCGCCGGAGGAGCGAGAGCGCGTTCGGATGGCTAATGATCCGTGTTTTTCGGTGTGTCGCGGCGCGCCTTCGTGCGTCGGCGGCTCGGCGAACTAGTTTTCCTGATATCGCTCAGGTTGACATAACGTTAACGGTCTACTTGAGGGTGAGGGTTTCGAACCAGGTACCCGACCACACCACCGAGATCGAAAGCTAAGCGAAGGACAGGCCTCATGACCTCACCCCACAACTACCTCGCTGTGATCAAGGTCGTCGGTGTCGGCGGCGGCGGCGTCAACGCGGTCAACCGGATGATCGAGCAGGGCCTCAAGGGCGTCGAGTTCATCGCGGTGAACACCGATGCGCAGGCGCTGCTGATGTCCGACGCCGACGTCAAGCTCGACGTCGGCCGCGAGCTGACCCGAGGTCTCGGTGCCGGTGCGCAGCCCGAGGTCGGCCGCAAGGCCGCCGAGGATCACCGCGACGAGATCGAAGAGGTGCTCAAGGGCGCCGACATGGTCTTCGTGACGGCGGGTGAGGGCGGTGGTACCGGCACCGGCGGCGCGCCGGTGATCGCCAGCATGGCCCGCAAGCTGGGCGCGCTGACCATCGGCGTGGTCACCCGGCCGTTCTCCTTCGAGGGCAAGAAGCGCGCCACCCAGGCCGAGCTGGGCATCGAGCAGCTGCGCGCCGAGTGCGACACCCTGATCGTCATTCCGAACGACCGGTTACTGCAGATCTCCGACCACAACGTCTCGGTGATGGACGCCTTCCGCAGCGCCGACCAGGTGCTGCTGTCCGGTGTCCAGGGCATCACCGACCTGATCACCACGCCGGGCTTGATCAACCTCGACTTCGCCGACGTCAAGAGCGTGATGAGCGGAGCCGGCTCGGCCCTGATGGGGATCGGTTCGGCGCGCGGCGAGGGCCGAGCCCGGGCCGCAGCCGAGATGGCGATCGCCAGCCCGCTGCTGGAGGCCAGCATGGACGGCGCGCACGGCGTGCTGCTGTCGATCTACGGCGGATCGGACCTGGGCCTGTTCGAGATCAACGACGCCGCCACCCTGGTGGCCGAGTCGGCGCATCCGGACGCCAACATCATCTTCGGTGCGGTGATCGACGACACCCTCGGGGACGAGGTCAAGGTGACCGTCATCGCCGCCGGCTTCGACTCCGGCCAGCTGCCGTACAAGAAGGTCGAGATTCCCGCCCGGCGGGAGCCGGAGGCCCAGCTGGCCACCGTGTCCGCCGCACCCGCGATCAACGGCTCGCGCCCGGCCCCGGCGTTCGCGCCCAGCACCGGCGCGACCGCCTTCGGCCCGGGTACGCCGGGTGCCGGATCGTCCGGCGCCAGCTGGTCGCCGACCCCCACCCGCAAGCCGATCGAACCCGACGAGGAGTTGGACGTTCCCGACTTCCTCAAGTAGGCCTGCGCAGCTTCGATGAGTTCGTGTCGATGAGTTCGCGGCAGGATCGGCTGGCCGAACTGCGCGACAACCTCGCCGCGGTCCGGTCCCGGATCGATCGGGGATGCGCGGCGGCCGGCCGGTCCGGCACCGAGATAACCCTGATCGCGGTCACCAAGTTCTTTCCGGTGACCGACGCGGTCCTGCTGGCCGAGCTGGGGGTGACCGACCTGGGCGAGAACCGCGACCAGGATGCCTCGGCCAAGTCAGCTGAATTGTCACAACTCACTGACATCCCGGTCCGGTGGCACTTCATCGGTCGGCTGCAGACCAACAAGGCCAGGTCGGTGGCCCGCTACGCCGACCTGGTGCACAGCGTCGACCGCCAAGGCCTGGCGGATGCGCTGGAAGACGGTGCCCGGCGGGCCGACCGGCTCGAGCTGGACGTGCTGGTCCAGTTGAGCCTGGACGTCGAAGCCGGATCGACCGGCCGTGGCGGCGGCGGGGCAAGCGACCTGCTGCGGCTGGCCGACCGGATCGCCGGCTCGGACGTCCTGCGGCTGGCCGGCATCATGGCGATCGCGCCGCTGGACGGCGATCCCGATCAGGCGTTCAGCCGGT
>DASZEI010000013.1:0-2958 GCA_035940975.1 Jatrophihabitans sp.
CTGCACCGCCCGCAGGTCCGCGCCGCCGTCGAGCAGGTGGGTGGCCGCGCTGTGCCGCAGCCCGTGCGGCGACAGCCCTGATCCGCCGGCCAGGTCGGCGGTGACCGCGTTGACCACCCGGCGGGCCGCCCGCTGGTCGAGCCTGCCGCCGCGCCGGCCTAGCAGCAGCGCCTTGCCGGAGGCTGGGGTGGCCCAGAGCGGCCGGCCCTCCTGCAGCCAGCGTTGCAGGGCGGCGTCGGCCGGCACTCCGTAGGGCACGGTCCGCTGCTTGTCGCCCTTGCCGATCACCCGGAGCACCCGGCGGCCACGGTCCAGGTCGGTCAGGTCCAGGCCGACCAGCTCGGCGACCCGGATGCCGGTGCCGTACAGCAGCTCCAGGATCAGCCGGTCCCGCAGCTGCTCGGGCTCGTCGCCGTCGAGTGCGTCGATCGCCTGGGCCGCCTCGCCGGCCGACAGCACCGCGGGAAAGGAACGGTGCGGGCGCGGGCTGACCAGCAGCTCGGCGACGTCGGCGGTCAGCAGCCGGTTCTGGAACGCCCAGGTGCTGAATGTCCGGGCGGCAGCCGCTCGCCGGGCCAGCGTGGTGCGCGACGCCCCGGCCTGGTGCAGGCTCGCCAGCCATCCACGCAGCAACCGCAGATCCAGCGCCCGCAGCTCGATCTCACCGCTGCAGCGCAGGTGGTGCAGCAGCAGGGTGATGTCGCCGAGGTAGGCCTGAACGGTATGCGGAGACCGGTTGCGCTCCAACCGCAGGAACCGCTCGAAGGCGGCCAGCATGTCGAGCAGGTCTGGGCCAAGCTCCTGGCGCATGGCGGTCACGTCGATCCGCCGACCGGCTCCGCGAGCAGTCCCACGGGAGGGCGCCGGCCGACCTGCCGGCCGCTGGAGCTCAGCCGGGAACCGGCTCTCCGACCGCGCCGATGCCGAGCCGACCGGAGCAGCGGGGTCGGAGGGGCCGGTCATGGGCTGACAGTGCGCGTGGTCCAGCCATGGGTCAACTCGCCACGCTGGCTAGCCGTGGCCCTCCCGGGCGGCGGTGATCAGCCTGCGAGCCTCATAGGTTCTATAGATCCACGCAATGACCCGCGTCGTACATAGGATCCGGACCCAGGTAGCGGTTGGTCGGCATGGCGTTAGAGAACGCGCTATCGCGACGCGGGTGTCCACCGTTGACATATGGAGCCCATATATGCAGGTCAACAGACCTCTGTCATGGGAGCTCGTACTCGATCGTGATCCGGGCGGTGTCCACGTAATCAGAGCCGACAGAGACCGAAGCCCAGCTACCCGTCCATGTCCATTCGCTATAAACGGGATCCGAACCGCAATAGTTGTACATGGTCGCACAAACGTAGGTCTTCACCCGGAAAAGCGTTGCGTACGGCTTCGGCGGGCAAGCCGCGGTGACTGAGTGATGATCGGCCGAAACCGTTATCCCGCACTCGTTGTAGGCAGCTGCATCAGTGGACGTCCAGATCAGGCTGGTTGCGGCCAGGATCAGTGTGGCGGCGACCGTGCCGACTGCCCGTGGCTTGGTACTTGCCATCGCAGGCTCCTCCGTGAGGTCGATTAGTGAGCTGAGGGTTGCATCGCGAAGATAATGCGGTCAAGGGAAGATTAAGCGATTGATGCCCATGTGAGACGTGCCGCAACCGCCACGAGTCAACTCGTTCCACTAGCCAGCCGGTAACCTTCCCGCGCTGCGGTGATCAGGCCGGCGCCCTGCAGCACCGGCAGCGCCGCGATCACCTGGCTGATCGGCTGCCCGCTCAGCCGGGACAGCTCTGCCTCGGTGACGCTGCGCCCGCGCCCGGGAAAGCCGTCGAGCACCGAGCGCGCCACCTGATCGAGGCCGTCGTAGGGCCGCCGCGATGGAACCTGCTCGCTGCTCACTGCCATGCCACCGACGTCCTCAGCGGAACCGCAGTAGCTCAGCACCTCGGCCACGCTGGTCACCAGCCGGGCCGGATCCTCCTCGCGCTGGATCAGTCGGTGGCAGCCGGCCGACATCGCCGAGGTGACCGGCCCGGGCACCGCCAGCACCGGCCGGCCGAGGTCGCGTGCGTACCCCGCGCTGTTCAGGGCGCCCGACCGGTGAGCCGCCTCGACCACCAGAGTGGCGGTGCCCAGTGCCGCGATCAGCCGGTTGCGGCTGAGGAACCGCTGCCGGTGCGGGGCGCTGCCCGGTGGCCGCTCGCTCACCAGCAGACCCTGCTCGGCGGTCCGGTCGTAGAGGTGACGGTGCCCGCTCGGATAGGGCCGGTCCAGGCCACCGGCCGACACCAGCACCGAGCAGCTGCCCGCTGCCAGGGCACCGCGATGCGCCGCCGCGTCGATTCCGTAAGCCCCGCCGGACACCACCACCACGTCGCGTTGCGCCAGCCCGTAGCTGAACTCGGAGGCGATGTGCTCGCCGTAGGCGGTAGCGGCCCGCGAGCCGACCACCGCCACCGATCGCAGCCCGACCGTCGCCAGCGGCGCGCTGCCACGGACCCAGAGCGCCAGCGGCGGGATCAGCTCGCCGCGCTGGGGTCGCACCCGCACACCGGCCTGCCACTGCGCGGCCCGCCGCTGCCCGGTCGCCTGCAGGGCCGCGAAGGCGAAATGCGGCCAGTCCGCATCGGCCGGCGTCAACAATCGGATGCCGTTGCGCTCGGCCGCCGCCAGATCAGCTTCCGGATCGGCAGCGACCCGGCGAGCCTCGGTGCAGGAGGCCACCTCGGGGGGCACGTCGCCGGCCCGCACCGCAGCGGCAGCGGCCGGGTAGCCGCAATGCTGGATGAACATCCACAGCGGCACCGATGCGGCTTCGGCAACCCGGCTCAGGTAGGCGGCGGCCAGCTGGTGCTCCTCCCGAGCCGCCTCGGTTTCCCTGCCAAGGTGCCCGGCGGTGCTCATACCGAGGTCACCGCCGCCCGCCCGGTACGCAGCCAGATCGCCTCGGCGACCTCCGCCGCA
>DASZEI010000014.1:0-8090 GCA_035940975.1 Jatrophihabitans sp.
CGCGCCACGGCCTTGGCCATCTCCCACTTGTCCCGCCGGGCGTCGGCCAGCTCCGGCACGTTGCCGGCGCCGGGCAGCAGCCTGACGATCAACGCTTCGTACAGCCGGATGGCCGACTCGCAACCGGGGACGATGCAGATCGGGTCGTACTTGGCCAGGTCGGCCGCCAGCGAGTCGATCCGCTCCGGGGTGTAGTCGCCGTCGAAGTAGTACACGTGCTCGAAGTTCTCCGGATGCCAGCTGCCCGCCATCACCGGAACCGGCTTGGGAGTGGACAGCACCGCGATCGGGATCACGCCCTCGTTCCGGAAGGCCCCGGCGTACTCCCGGCCGGTGGACAACGGGTCGACGATGATCGCGTAGCGATGCATGAGGTGGTACCTGCTTTCGGAGCGGACTTGCATCGAGTTCGACTGCTGCCGGGGCCGTGGGTGACAGGTCGACGTGTCGGCCGGGCGTGGGGAACGTAGCGTACGGCGCCGAACGGCTTGTGCCGACTCAGCCCCACTGCACCGGGCACAGCTCGTCCCGGATCTGGAACAGCTGGCGTTCGGTGATCGAGTTGATCACCAGGGCGGCCCGCACCGACAGCAGGGTCACGTTGGCGTCCGGGATGCCGTGGCTGAAGCGGGCCCGGTTGAGGGCGTAGATCCGGTGGCCGTCCATGCCCTTCCAGCGCACCGAGTAATCCTCCTCGACCACCATCTCGCCGCGGTCGTCGACCTCCAGCCGCTCGCGCAGCTCCGCCGAGAACGGCACCGGCGCGCTCTGCCGGCCGACGGCGATGACCGCGTAGGCGACCCGGTGCTGCTCCAGCCGCTCGGCGGTGCGGCACTGCAGCACGATGTCGTGGCCCTCGATCCGGCCCTCGGTGACGTCGCGGCCGGGCAGCAGCGTCACCGGGAACTCGCCAGTCTCCAGCATCCGGTCGTAGTTGGCCTGGTACAGCGTCTTCAGCGCGCCCGGGGTGAGCGCGTCACCGGTCGGGTTGGCGTCCTCGATCAGCTGCCGGCGGGTCGAGCGGGTCAGTTCCTGCAGGTACTGCTGGTGGGCCGGGCGGTAGATGTCGTTGGCGGCCGGCGAGTCGTCGATGGTCTGGAACCACTGCCGGCGGCCGAGCCACTTGATGTTGGTGAATCCGGCGCCGAGCAGTCGCAGGACGGCCTCGATGCCGGTCTGGCCGCCGCCCACCACAGCGACCGGCGCGCTCTTGTCGGCACTCATGGCATCCAGCCGCATCGCCAGGTGATCGGCGATGAAGGCCCGCTCGGCAGGCAGCGCGGACAGCCCCACCGGCATGCTCGACCGGGTGCCGACGCCGATCACCAGGTGCTGGGACCGAGCCACCGGAACTCCGTCGGAGAAGGTGTAGAAGCCCTCGCCGTCGACGAAGTTCACCTCCTCGATCGGGGTGTTGTAGTGGATGCCATCGATCTGGGCCGCCGCCCAGGCCAGGTACCGCATGTACTCCCGGCGCGGGATGACGTCGAACTGGGAGTTGATCAGAGCGAACAGCCGGCCCTGGGTGACCAGGTAGTTCAGGAAGCTCAGCTTGTGGGTCGGGTCGACCAGCGAGACCAGGTCCTTGATCCAGGAGGTCTGCATCCGGGCGCCGGGGTGCAGCAACGACGAGTGCCAGCTGCAGTCCGGCGCCTTGTCGAACAGGGCGATCCGGTGATCGGTCCTGGCCTGCAGCAGGGCCGCGAGGCTGAGGTTGGCCGGCCCCGCTCCAATGCCGACCGTGTCGTAGTACGGCAGGGCGTCGTGCTCGTTCATGGGTTCCACTCCGTCTCATCACGTTGCTGGCGACGCGGGAGTAGAGGAACGAGGCAGTGTCCGGAATACCGAGGTGACTGAGTGGCGGTGGTCACACCGGCAGCGAAATACCCATGCGGATTGAGACAAACACCGCTGAGCGGCCGGCACGGCTGAGCCACCGGAGTGACTCAGCCGCGCGAACTCAGCCCAGCTCGTGGAAGCAGCAGGTGCCCATCGCGCCGGTGGCCATGTTCAGCACCCCGGCATCGGCATTCGGCGTGCCCCGGACCAGCATGCCGGCGTAGCCCCGCGCGCCGAGGAACGCGCCCCACAGCACCACCCAGTCCTCGAACCCGGAACCGTCCGCCTTCGGGAACGGCTCGGTGTACGGATGGATCCGGTGCTGCAGCACGAACGGCTGGTCCATCGCCTCGCTGACCGCCCGGCGCCACTCGTCCGGCTCAACCTGCCACCCCGGCACCACGCCCAGCCCGCCGTGCAGCAGCGTCGGCTTGAGGATCAACTCCCGCTGCTGGGCCAGCGCGTATTCCTCCAGCAACTGTTGGCCGCCGCCCACGGTCACCGGGCCGGGCCGAACCATCCGGGTCCATGGCAGCAGCCGCTCGATGCTGGCCAGCTCCTCGGCGGAGAACAGGTGGCGGTTGGCCTCGTCCGACAGCAGCGCCAGCGCGCCCTTGGTGCTGTAGAGCTCGGCGTCCATGGGTGCGAAGATGGCGACGTTGCCGCGCTCGGCCGCCCGCAGCACCGGCTCGATCAGCGCCGGACCGGCCGGGTCGAGCAGATCCTCCATCAGGAACACCCGGTAGATCACGTCGATCTGGCGGTCCCCGAGCCAGATCGAGTCGTCCTCCAGCCGCAACTGGCCGATGTGGCACGGCAGCGCCTCGATGCCCAGCTCGTCGAACACCTGGGCGCTCTCCCGCAGCTGCGCCTCGAGGGTCTCGTAGCTGGCCGGCCAGTCGCAGACCGCCATCACCGGCCGGGTGCCTGAGGGGACCTTGCACTCGGCGAAGATCGTCGCGACCAGCTCGACCATGGTGTCGGTGTAGCCGAGCTTGTTCCGCTCGGCGAAGTCGGCGATGAACGGCAGCTTGAGCATCGCCAGGTTCAGCGCGCCGTTGTCCACTCCGCCGAGCGCGGAGGACATGTTCAGCTCCATCACCCGCCACCCGGCGTCGTCGCGGTAGATGTCGGCGCGCGCCAGCCGGCTGGGCGCACTGCCTCGGCCGCGCAGGACCGCCTGCACCTGAGCCGGGGTGACCCCTGACGAGGTGGCGAACGCGCCGAGGTCGCCGCCGTAGAGCTTGTCGGGCAGGCTGGTCACCAGCCGGTACAGGGTCTCCAGGTCACCGGCGAGCTGGTCCACCTCGGCCCGCTCCAGCAGGCCCGGCCGGCTCATGGTCCGGCCCTGGAAGATCGTGTCGGCGATGCTCGGGTGCACCTGCTCGCGCAGGCCGGCCACGGTCAGCTCGCTCTGCGCCGCCCACTCGTCCAGGTAGCGCTGGGTCAGCTCGTTGTAGGTACTCACGCGCTCACCTCATCGGTCGCGACGGGCTTGTCGGCGGACTCGATCACGATCTGCTGTTCGAGTTCCTTCAGCCGGCGGTAGTCGCGGTTGATCTCCTCCTCGGTCGGCGCCGCGAACGTGACCCAGGCCAGGGCGCTGGAGATGTCCTCGGTGGCTGGGACCGCATCGCCGGTGCCGTACCAGAAAGATCTGTTGACATAGCTGGGCAGCTGCTCCACCTCGTCGAAGATCTCGGCGTTACGCCAGATGCCGGCACGGGGAGAGGAGATGAACACCGCGGACAGGTGCTGCTTCAGTTCGTAGGACGGCAGGTACTCACCGTGCACCCAGTGCCGCACGGTGCGGAGGATGTGGTTGGAGCCGGTGGCGAGCTTGCTGATCAGCTGGTGGCCACCGCCCGCCGGCCGCTCGGCGATCTCGACCAGCCGCGGGCCCTGCGGGGTCAGCATCACCTCGGCGTGGCCGCAGCCGTTGCGGAAGCCGAGGGCGTCGAGCACCTGCAGGGTGTAGTCCCAGACGATCCTGGTCTGCTCGTCGTCGGGTGCCAGGAAATCCACCCGGTCATAGATGCCGATCCGGTCGCCCTTGCGGACCTTGGTGTAGCGGCACACATCCACCAGGCCGTGCTTGCCGTCGACGGAGTAGGAGTCGATCAGGTACTCGTTGCCGGGGGCGAACTCCTGGATCAGGATGCCGCCGTTGACCAAGCCGAGGTGGTTGACATCGTTGGTCATGCGGGCGAGCAGGGGTCGCCAGGCGTCGCTGCCCGCCAGCACGATGTGGACGTCGTCGGTGCCGCCGCTGTTCGGCGGCTTGACCACCAGGTCGGTGTTCTGCAGGCCGTTGTCGGCGATCCAGGCGGCGATCTCGTCGGCATCGGCGGAGAACAGCTGGCGCAGGTGCGGAACCCCGGCCTTGGCCACCGCCTTGGCCATCTCCCACTTGTCGCGGCGGGCATCGGACAGCTCGCCGACGTTGCCGGTCCCGGGCAGCAGCTTCGGCACGAGGGCCTCGTACAGCCGGACGCCGGACTCAGCACCGGGGATGACGCAGATGGGGTCGTACTTGGCGAGGTCGGCCGCCAGCGACTCGATCCGCTCGGGGTCGTAGTTGCCATCGAAGTAGTGCACCTGGTCGAAGTTCTCCGGGTGCCAGCTGGCCTCCATGACGTGCGGCGGCTTCGGGGCGGACAGCACCGCGATCGGCGTCACGCCCTCGTCCCGGAAGGCGCCGGCGTACTCCCGGCCGGTGGACAGCGGATCGACGATGATCGCATAGCGTTGCATGACGGACTACCTGCTTTCTGAGCTGACTGGTAAGTCGATTTCGACTGCGGCCGCTGTCGGGGCCGCGGTGGCCGCTGGGGGCAGATCATCGTGTTCGCCGGGCTCGCCCAACGGTGCCGCCGGCCTGCGCATCCCGGAGACGGCCAGCACCAGGGCCAGCAGGCTCGCCAGCCCGCAGCACCACCACATCCGCCGGCCGATCGCGTCGTAGAGAAAGACACCCAGGCCCGGGCCGAGCGCACCGCCCAGGGCGAACATCAGCTGCATCGAGCCGATGTAGCGCCCGCGCAGGTGTTCCGGGGCGACCATGCCCGGGTAGGCGAACATGGTCGGCCCGCCGACGATCTCGGCCAGCGTCCAGACCAGGGTGCCGATCAGGAAGATCGCCACCCCCCAGGGCAGCGCGTACAGCGAGAGCCCGGCGCCGAGCAGCGCGAAGCCGAGGCCCACCACCAGCTTGATCGGCAGCCGCTGGGTGATCTTGGTGACCAGCAACTCGCAGGTGATCACGATGAAGCCGTTCAGGGCGACCACCACGCTGAACCAGAAGGTGGCCAGCCCGGCGTCCCGCATGGTCAACGGCAGGGTGCTGACGTACTGGATGTAGACGGCGGCGTTGACCAGGACCGCCAGCAGGTACAGCACGAACCGGCGGTCGGCCAGCACTGCCCGGTAGCCGCTGGCCGGTCGCTGATCGGCCGCCGGGTCGCCGTCGCCCGGGCCGGCTGCCGGCCTGCGCCGGGGCAGCGCGACAGCGGCGATCGCGCCGTAGCAGACGGCGGTGATCGCCTCGGCCCAGAACAGCAGGTCATAGCTCACCGAGATCAGCAGGGCGCCGACCAGCGGGGCGGCGGTGGTGCCGAGGTTCATCGCCCAGCGGTAGATGGCGAAGATCATCACCTGCCGCTCGGGCGCGGTCAGCTCCGACAGCAGGGTGGCCGACGCGGGCCGGTAGAGCTGGCCGATCACGCCGACCAGCACCACCGCGACGAGCAACGCCGGGTAGTGGCGCAGGTACAGCACGCTGAGCAGCATCACCGCGCTGCCGCCCATCGATGCCAGCGTGGCCAGCCGGGGTCCTAGCCGGTCAGCCAGCGCACCGCCGATCACCACCCCGATCATCGAGCCGACGCCGTAACCGGTCAGGGCGAAACCCGCCTCGAACTTGGAGAACCCCCGCTCGGTGAGGAACAGCACCAGGAAGGTCTGGAAGAACGCGCCCAGCCGGTTGACGAAGATCCCGAGCAGGATCGCCCGTACCGGCAACGGTGACTGGGCAAAGGTGTTCCACACGCCGATGCCCCGGTCCGTCGAGGCGCTGGCGGGCGCGCTCATGTTTCTGGCTCCCCGGTGTCTGCCGGCTCCACTGCTGGTGGATCTCCGGCTGTTGGATCTACCGGCGCGCCCTTGACGACCAGCGCGGCGTCGGCCGCCTCGAGCACCGCCCGGCACTGCTCGGCGGTGTCGGCGACGGCGGTCAGGTAGGCGATCCGCCCCCAGAGCGTGCCGGCCGGTGGCGGGGCCACCCGCTGGCCGGGTTCGACCTGCACCACGGCCAGATCCACCTCCCGGGGCAGCCGCTCCGGGTCGAAACAGACCTCCGAGATCGTCATCTCGTAGGGGACGTAGCGGAACCGGACCGCGCCGAAGAGCTTGCGGTCGGAGACGATCCGGGGTTCCCGGCCACAGGCGATCGCCGCGGCGGCCAGGCCCGGGTCGATGCCGGTGGCGCGCATCCCGAGGTAGGGGATCAGGTCCCCGCCCAGCCTGGCGTTGACCTCGATCAACTTCGGCCCGGACGGGGTGAGCCGGTACTCGGTATGGGTCATCCCGTCGGTGAAGCCGAGTGCGGCGTGCGCCCGCTCCAGCTCGGCGATCAGCGCCGGGTCCGACAGCATCGGCTCGGCCCCGTCGACGAAGTGCCCGATCTCCTCGAAGTACGGCGGGTAGCCGAGCTCCTTGTGGGCCAGGCAAATCGGATAGACCCGGCCGTGGAACACCGCGCTGTCGATGCTGATCTCCGGGCCGTCGGCGTACTCCTCGACGAGAACCGCGGAATTGTCATAGACCAGCGCGCCGGGCACCGTGGTGTCCCGGGCGAAGGCGAAGTGCTCGCGCACCGCCGCCTCGTCGTGCGCCAGCACCACCCCCAGGCTCGCCGCGATGCCGCGCGGCTTGAGCACCACCGGATAGCCGATCTCCGCGGCCACCGCCAGGGCCTGCTCCAGCGTGTCGACCACGACCGAGCGCGGCTGCGCGACGCCGGCCGCGGCCAGCCGCTGCCGGGTCAGGTGCTTGTCGCGGCATCGCATCACCACCTCGGGATCGCCGCCGGGCAGCCCCAGCGCCTGGGCGATCTTCGAGGTCGCGAGGATCCGCGCCTCGTCCCAGCACAGCACGCCGTCGATCGGGTCGCGCTCGTTCAACTCCTTGGCCGCGGCGATCATCAGGTCGGCGTCGAGGGTGTCGGCCAGCACGGTGGTCGCGTCGACGTAGCGGGTCTCCCACTGCGGCGCCGCGGCCAGGAACAGGTGAACCCGGTAGTGCTCGGCAATCGGGCCCAGCAGGTACTCGCGGAACAGCCGGGCGCCGGTGGAGATCAGCAGCAGGTGCGGGCGCCGGTCGGTGGACCGCTCGGTCGTCGGGCTCGCTGCGGTGTCGGTCATGCGGGTACTCCTAAAGTCGCGCCGTGGTCACCGTTCGGCGCACCGGTAGTCCGCCCGAACGGCGAGGGCGGCAATTCCTGGATAAAAGAGACGCCGGACGAGCCGTCGGCCCGGCGCCACCGCTCGGTCAGCCGGACCCGGCCGTCGTCGAGCACCGTGGGGGTGCTCAGGCAACGGCCGGCGACCACCTCGCCGTCGGTCATGATCTGACAGTAGGCAGCCTCGATCACACCCGCGGCATCGCGTACGCCGACCAGCCGGCCGGTGCGCACCGGGCCGCCGGCGAAGTCCGCCCAGACCAGGTCGTCCTGCTGGTGGTAGTGCCCGACCACCGAGCCCGGCGTGGGGTCCAACGGGCCGAACAGCCGGCCGTCGTAGCTGGGCACCTCCGGGCTCGACCGGGTCGGAGGCGGGCTGTCAACCTGCCGCATTCCGCCTCAGCTCCACTGCACCGGGCACAGATCGTCCCGCATCTGGAACACTTCGCTGCCCAGCATGGAGTTGATCACCATGGCGGCCCGGACCGGCAGCAGGCTCAGGTTCGCGTCCTGGATCCCGTGCGAGAACCGGCCGCGGTTCATCGCGTAGATGCGGTGGCCGTTCATGCCCTTCCAACGCACGGAATAGTCGTCGTCGATGATCATCTCGCCGTCTTCGTCGAGATCGATCCGCTGCGCAAGCTCCGCCGAGAGCGGCACCGGCGTCAGCTGCCGGCCTACCGCGACGACTGCGAAGGCGACCCGGTGTTCCTCCAGCTTCTCCGGCGTGTTCGCCTTGAGCACAACCTCGTCGCCGTCCAGCTCGCCCTCGGTGACCTCGCGGCCGGGCAGC
>DASZEI010000015.1:0-1507 GCA_035940975.1 Jatrophihabitans sp.
CTGCGCCTGACGTTCACCGGCAACACGGGCTGGCCGGCCGGCCAGATCTCCGAGTTCGAGGTCTACGCCTCCTGAGACGGCGGGAGGGCGGCGACCACCGACCGCCGCCCTCCCGCTCGCACCGCCGTATCCCCGACACCCCTGCACGGAAGAAGGTGCGCTCCCACATGTCCAGATTACGACGATTCATCGCGACGGCTGCCGCCGCCGGCGTCGTCGCTGCCTTCCTTCAAGCGCCCGAAGCAGCCCTCGCCGCCGGGCCCAACCTGGCTGCCGGCAAGCCGTTTTCGGCCAGCAGCCACACCGACGTCTACCCGGCCGGCAACGCCGGTGACGGGAACGCGAACACGTACTGGGAAAGCACCAACAACGCCTTCCCGCAGTGGCTCCAGGCCGACCTCGGCTCCGCGGTCCAGGTCAACCAGACGATCCTCAAGCTGCCACCGGCCGCCGCCTGGCAGACGCGCACCCAGACCTTGTCCGTGCAGGGCAGCACCAACGGCTCGACCTTCAGCACGCTGAAGGCGAGCGCCGGATACACCTTCAACCCGTCCACCGGCAACACCGTCACCATCGACTTCACCGCCGCGAGCGCCCGCTACGTGCGGGTGAACATCACCGGCAACACCGGCTGGCCGGCGGGTCAGCTGTCCGAGTTGGAGGTGTACGGGCCGGTGGCCCAGACCGACACCCAGGCGCCCAGCGTGCCCGGCGGCCTCGCCTACACCCAGCCCGCGCCCGGGCAGATCCGGCTCACCTGGAACGCGTCGACCGACAACGTCGGCGTGACCGGCTACGACATCTACGCCAACGGCCAGTTGCGCACCAGCGTGACGGGCACCGTGCTGACCTACACCGACCAGCAGCCGGACAGCGCCACGGTCGCGTACTACGTGCGGGCCAGGGACGCGGCCGGCAACGCCTCCGGCAACAGCAACACGGTGACCCGCAACGGTCAGGGCGGCGACACGTCCGCGCCGACCACGCCGGGCACGCTGTCGTACACGCAGCCGGCAGCCGGGCAGATCCGGCTCGCCTGGGGCGCCTCGTCCGACAACGTCGGCGTCACCGGCTACGACATCTACGCCAACGGTGTGGTGCGGGCCGGCGTCGCCGGCACCGTGCTCACCTACACCGACAACCAGCCCGCCACCGCGACTGTCGCCTACTACGTCAAGGCGAAGGACGCGGCCGGCAACGTCTCCGCGGCGAGCAACACGGTGACCCGTACCGGCAGCCAGCCGCCGGCCGGCACCAACCTGGCGGTGGGCAAGCCGATCGAGGCGTCCTCGTCGATCTTCACCTTCGTGGCCGCCAACGCCAACGACAACGACACCGCCACCTACTGGGAGGGCAGCGCGTATCCGGCGAACCTGACCGTCAAGCTGGGCGCCAACGCCACCACCCAGTCCGTGGTGGTCAAGCTCAACCCCGACACCGCGTGGGGCACCCGGCAGCAGACCTTCTCGGTCCAGGGACGCGAGCAGAGTGCCACCGGCTTCACCAC
>DASZEI010000016.1:0-17026 GCA_035940975.1 Jatrophihabitans sp.
CTGTCCGCGCCCAGTTCCCGGCCCTGGCCGCCGGCGCGGCGCACTTCGACGGCCCGGGCGGCTCGCAGACGCCGCAGGTGGTCGCGGCTGCCATCCACGACGCGCTGGTGTCGCCGATCGCGAACCGGGGCACGGTGACCCGGGCCGAACGCACTGCCGAGGCCATCGTGCAGGCGGCGCGAGCGGCGATGGCTGACCTGCTCGGCGCCGATCCGCGCGGCGTCGTGTTCGGGCGCAGCATGACCCAGCTGACCTTCGACATCGCCCGGACGCTGGCCTCCGGCTGGACGGCCGGCGACGAGGTGCTGGTCAGCCGGCTCGATCACGACGCCAACGTGCGGCCCTGGGTGATCTGGGCCCACAAGGCCGGTGCCACGCTGCGCTGGATCGACTTCGATCCCGATTCCACCGAGCTGCGGGTCGGGCACGTCGCCGACCAGCTCAGTGACCGCACCCGGCTGGTCGCGGTCACCGGAGCCTCGAACCTGATCGGCACCCGGCCGGACCTCGCGGCGATCGCCGACCGGGTGCACCGCGCCGGCGCGCTGCTCTACGTCGACGGGGTGCACCTGGCCGCGCACGCCGGCATCGACGTAGCGGCGCTCGGGGCGGACTTCTTCGCCTGCTCGCCGTACAAGTTCTTCGGCCCGCACTTCGGGGTGCTGGCCGCGAGCCCGGCGCTGCTGGAGACGCTGCACCCGGACAAGCTGCTGCCCTCGAGTGATGCGGTGCCGGATCGCTTCGAACTCGGCACCCTGCCGTATGAGTTGCTGGCCGGCGCCACCGCGGCGGTCGACTTCATCGCCGGCCTGGGCGGTGATGGTGCCGCTGCCAGCAGGCGTGAGCGGATCCTGGCGTCGATGGCCGCGGTCGACGAGCACGAGGAAGGGTTGCGGCAGCGCATCGAATCCCGCCTGGCTGACCTCGGCGGCGTCACGCTGCACTCGCGGGCCCGGCACCGCACGCCGACGCTGCTGGTGACCTTCGCCGACCACTCGGTGGCTGATGCCTACCGGTTCCTGGCCGAGCTCGACATCAACGCGCCGGCCGGCACGTTCTACGCCTACGAGGCCGCCCGCCGGCTCGGCCTCCCCGACGGTGGCCTGCGGATCGGGCTGGCGCCCTACACCGACGACTCGGACGTGGACCGGCTGCTCGACGGGCTGGCCAAGTTCGTCGGCTGATGCGGCGGCTGCAGTGGCGAGGCGGCCGCAGACAGGCTGAGGCCGCCTCCTGTCTGCGCCGCTCGCGGGTGCCTCTTCGGTAGTTACAGCGTGGCTATGTCGATCACGAAGCGATACCGCACGTCGGAGGCCACGACGCGCTCGTAGGCATCGTTGATCTTGTCGGCGGAGATCAGTTCGATGTCCGCGCCGAGGTTGTGCTCGCCGCAGAAGTCGAGCATGTCCTGCGTCTGGGCGATGCCGCCGATCATCGACCCGGCGAACGAGCGGCGGCCGGCAGCGAGCAGCCTCCCGTTGACCGGGGACGGATCGGGCGCGACTCCGACACTGACAAGGGTGCCGTTGACGGCCAGCGTGCCGAACAGTGCGTTGAGGTCGATATTGGCGCTGACCGTGTTGATGATCAGGTCAAACTCACCGGCCAGCTTGTCGAAGGTCTCGGGGTCGCCGGTGGCGTAGTAGTGGTCGGCACCGAGGCGCAGCCCGTCCTCCTGCTTCTTCAGCGACTGCGACAGCACGGTCACTTCGGCGCCCATCGCGTGAGCGATTTTGACGGCCATGTGGCCGAGTCCGCCGAGGCCGACGACAGCGACTTTCTTGCCAGGACCCGCGTTCCAGTGGGCCAGCGGCGAGTAGGTGGTGATGCCGGCGCAGAGCAGCGGCGCGGCTTCGGCCAGGTCGATGTTGTCGGGGATCGAGAGCACGAAGTCGGCGTCGACCACGACGTGGGTGGAGTAGCCGCCCTGCGTGATGGTGCCGTCACGGTCGGGGCTCGCGTAGGTGAAGACGGCGCCGTTCAGGCAGTACTGCTCGTCGCCGTTGCGGCAGTTCTTGCAGTGGCCGCACGAGTTGACCATGCAGCCGACGCCGACGCGGTCGCCGGCCTTGAACTTGGTGACGTCCGATCCGACCTCGGCGACGACGCCGGCGATCTCGTGTCCGGGCGTGAGCGGGTAGGCCTGTGGCCCCCACTCGCCGCGGACGGTGTGGATGTCGGAGTGGCAGATGCCGGCGTACTTGATGTCGATGAGGACGTCGTTGGCGCCGACCGCGCGGCGCTCGATGGTCGTCGGAGCCAGCGGCTGGCCCTCGGCGGGCGCAGCGTATGCCTTGATGTCGGTGAGTGATGTGCTCATGGTGAGTTCCTTCTGCGTAGTGCGTTGTTGATCGGTGACCGGCCGCAGCGGCGGATTGGCCTTGCGATAGTGGGCCTGGGGGTGAGCTCCGGAACTAGCGGGCGTTGTACTCCTCGTCGGTGACGTGATCGAGCCAGGTGACGACCTGCCCGTTCTCGTCGGCCTCCTGGATAGCGACGTGCGCCATGAAGCGGTCCGGCGTCGCGCCGTGCCAGTGCTCCTCGCCCGGCTCGATGTAGATGACATCGCCGGGGCGGATCTCCCGGACGTCGTCGCGAGTTGCGACGAGCCCGATGCCGTCGGTGACGTAGAGCGTCTGGCCCTTCGGATGGTGGTGCCAGGCGGTGCGGGCACCGGGCGTGAACCGGACGTGCGCGCAGCCGACGGCTGACTGCTCGTCCGGGTTGCGGATGCCGTCGATGTAGACGCTCCCGGTGAACCAATCCTGGGGGCCGACGCTGGACTGCCCGCCGCTCCTCGTGTACTTCAGGGTGAACCCTTCTTTCGTTCGCTGGTGTCGGCGAGCACCTGGGCACCCATCCGCACACGTACCGGATAACTTCTATCCGCTTACTTCACTGTACCACGTAAGCGGATACTGGCAATCCACTTCCTGGTAAGATCAAGTCATGCCAGCTACCGGTGGTCGCTCGCTACGCAAGGACGCCGCACAGAACCGCGAGCGTCTGCTGGCTGCTGCCGCCGAGCTCTTCGCCGAGCGGGGCCTCGACGTCACGCTCAATGACATCGCACACCATGCCGGCGTCGGGGTGGCGACCGCCTACCGCCGGTTCGCCAACAAGGAAGAGGTCATCGACGCGCTGTTCGAGGAGCGGCTCCAGGCCGTAGCCAACCTCGCCAAGGAGGCCCTCGACGACCCCGACCCATGGCACGGGCTCGTGACCTTCCTCGAACGGTCACTCGACATGCAGTTCGGCGATCGCGGCCTGAACCAGATAATGAACAACCCGCACCTCGGTGACGCCCGGGTGAGCGACGCCCGGGACCGCATTGCGCCCCTCATCGAGCAGCTGGTCGAGCGCGCCAAGCGCGCCGGCGTCATCCGGCCCGACCTGGATCAGACGGACCTGATCTTCATCCAGCTCGGCCTGTCGGCCATCATGGACAGCAGCCGGGGGCAGGCGCCGGAGCACTACCGCCGCTACCTGACGATCTTCCTGGACGGCATTCGAGCGGACCGCGAGACATTCACCTCCCTACCGGTCGAGGCGCTCAGTGCGCATCAAACTCATCGGGCGATGACTCGAGCGCGTCGCGCCGGCTGAGCATGCCTACGACCGTGATCGTGCATCGCGGGCCGGCGCGGAAGCCGGCTTTGCGCCCGCAGTGCCACTCGTCAACCGGAAGCTTCACTGACCGGCCAACTCGAATCGAACGGTGCGCGTAGCGACGTCAGCAGCGACCAGCCGGGCCTGGATGTGTTGGCCTGGTTGCAGCGAGGCGCCCGTGCATAGTGCGCGTATGGCGGGCTCATCGATGCTGATCGAGGCCCCGTGGCCATCGGCACTGAGCACCACTGCCGCGAACGTCTGTCCGATGCGATCCCGCAGCAGCCAGGCTTCGGTGAGGTCGAGGACTGCGCGGTCGACCGCATGTGCGCGGTGATCGGCCGTGGCCATCGACGCGGGTAGGGCCGGGACGCGGTCACGCACCCATTGCGGAACCGGTGTGCCAGCCTGCACCGCGAGGCAGATCTCACTCACATAGCGATCGACCAGGCGCCGCAACGGTGCTGTCGCGTGGGCGTACGGCGCACCGATGCCGGCGTGCAGCGGCTGCTCAGGCGGTTGGCCGTCGAAGGCAACGTAGGCCGCCCCGCGCAGCAGGGAGGCCGCGTGATCGAGGAACGCTACCTGGCGAGAATCGGCGCGGCTCAGGCCGGCGAGCACGTCACCGGGTGCAGCTCCTGCGGGCCAGGCAACTCCCAGGGCCGGCGCGATCCGGCGCAATTCGTCGATCGCATGGCTATCGGCTGGCGGAACCGTGCGCAGGATTCCGAAGCCGCCGCGCAGCATCAGCTGGGCGGCGGACATCCCCGTCATCAACGAGATTTCGGCGTTGTAGGACTCCACCGGTAGCGGCGCTCGGTAGCGCAGGGTCCAGGACGAACCGGCGCGCTCGACCTCTTGCGCAGGAAGGTCGAGGTTGATGGCATGTCGCTGTCGAGCGAGCGCGAGACGCAGCGCGCCGACCTCGGGCAGTAGCCTGACAGCGGCATGCGGGTGTCCCGCCTCGAAGCTGGCCTGTACCCCCGCATAGTCCAGGCGAGCTCGAGAACGGACCCGGACACGGCGCACGTCGACCTTGGTGATCTCCCCGAAGCCGTCGAGCTCGAACTGCCACAGCACCGCGGGACGAACCTGGCCAGGTAGCAGGCTGGCCGCTCCTTCGCTGAGCACAGTGGGGTGTAGAGGCACCCGGGCGTCCGGGAAGTAGATCGTCTCGCCCCGCACCTGAAGTTCCTCGTCCAACACGGATGCCGGGGCAACGAATGACGCAACGTCGGCGATGGCGTAACTGACCCGATAACCGTGGTCGCAGGGGGCGATGTGCAAGGCCTGGTCGAGATCCATGCTGCCTGGCGGGTCGACGGTAACCAGTTCCAGGTCGGTCCGGTCAAGGTCAGGAAGCCGCACCTCCTGCGCCGCGGCCTGCGCGCAGGCGACCGCCTGGGATGAGAACTCTCCCGGCACGCCCAATTCCACCCGCAGCCCCGAAAAGTCCAGCGGGGCGCCGGCCACGCGATGCTCAACCACAGCGCGGTCTTTCCCGGAACGGGCCCTGAGGCATCGTGATAAGACGTGCTGACCGAACGCAATCTGCCCGACCTGCCACGGCGACAGTCCGACCCCACCGCAGCCGTCTCACCACTCGGATGCTCAGCGGTCGACATTGATGGGGCGAGCTGGAAGGTGATCTCCTCGATGTCACGCCGTCAAACCCAGGAAGCGACGCGACGGTCCGCGGACCGCAACTCGAATGACAGGAAACCGCTCAGCACCAATGGTCGCCGCTGCAGCATCACATTGCCCTTCCGAGCTGCGGGATCGTCGCCGAAGCTATCCACGGCGGTCGCTCGCTGAGGCTAAGCCGCCTCGATGGCTGAGTCTTGCGAGGGGGGCGCCTACTAGCGGCGGAACCGGGGAGCCCACACCGTTGCTGATCAGGAACGCGCACAGCTTCGTCTCCGCCTCATGCCAGGAGTAGGACAACCATCCTCTCGCATCCCGATCGCACCCGTAAACCACCTCATCAACGATCGCGAGGGCGCCGCCGACGTAACTGAGGGTCATAACGGTGGGCTGAGCACCGTGTACCTACGCGAAGCAGGCGGCACCTCACCCAGAAGCGCCGCCTGCGACGACCAGCTGCTGTCCCTACTCGAACAGGTCCTCGGCGGCGAGCCTCTTGAGGGTTCAAGTAAGGGGCACCGTGGCGGAGGTGAGGGGACTCGAACCGCTGAACCGGTAGCTGCCAGGATGAGAGGCGTGACCACGCTGCGGCTGCTGTCCTACAACGTCCGGTCGATGCGCGATGACGTCGACGCCCTGGCCCGGGTGATGCGCGAGATCGCCCCGGACGTGGCGATCATCCAGGAGGCCCCGCGGTTCCTGCGCTGGCGGTCCAAGTGCGCGGCACTGGCCCGCCGGGCGGGCATGGTGGGGGTCACCGGAGGCCGGGCGAGCGGTGCCAACCTGGTGCTGTCCTCGCTGGCGGTCCAGGTGCTGGACACGCACGAGCTGGCCTTCACCGCTGACCGGCACCTGCACCACCGGGGCGCCGCGGTCGCCGTCCTCAAGCTGGCCGGTGCCCGGTTCGCGGTCGCCGGCACCCACCTGGACCTGATCGAGGAGCCGCGGTTACGGCACCTGGACGAGCTGGCCGCCTTCGCCGCCCGCACCCTGCCGCGGGACGCGCCGCTGATCGTCGGGGGAGACCTGAACGCGGTGCCGAGCTCGGCGACCTGGCAGCGGATGCAGCTGTTCGGCACCGACGCCTTCGCCGCGGTGGGGGTCGGCGACGGTTTCACCTACTCGACGAGAGCGCCGGTCCGCCGGATCGACGGGGTGTTCGCCGACTCGCGGGTACGACCGGTCAAGGCCGAGACGATCGACTCCGCGGATGTCCGGATCGCCTCGGATCACCGGCCGCTGGTGGTCGAGTACCTACTCCCCGAGACCGGCACCGGAACCGAGACCGACGCCGGCACCAACGCCGGCACCGGAGCCAACACCAACGCCTGAACCAACACCGGCATCCGAAGCGACGCCGAGGGTCTCCAGCTGCCAGGCCAGGATCAGTGAGGCCTCGCGCCAGGCGTCGTAGCGCCCGCTGCGCCCGCCGTGCCCGGCCTCCATCTCGGTCTTGAGCAGGATCGGCGCCGAGCCGGTGGATACCGCCCGCAGCCTGGCGATCCACTTGGCGGGCTCGACGTAGAGCACCCGGGTGTCGTTCAGGCTGCTGACCGCCAGGATCGCCGGGTAGTCCTTGGCCTCGACATTCTCATAGGGGGTGTAGGACTTCATGTAGGCATAGACCTCCGGGTCGGCCAGCGGGTTGCCCCACTCCTCCCACTCGGTCACCGTCAGCGGCAGCGACGGGTCCAGGATGGTGGTCAGCGCGTCGACGAACGGCACCTGCGCCACGATGCCGCCGAAGGCCCGCGGCGCCAGGTTGGCCACCGCGCCCATCAGCAGGCCGCCGGCGCTGCCGCCGTGGGCGACGATCCGCTCCGGACGGGTCCAGCCGGCACTGACCAGGTGCTCGGCGGCGGCGATGAAATCGGTGAAGGTGTTGCGCTTGGACAGCATCTTGCCCTGGTCGTACCAGTGCCGGCCCATCTCGCCGCCGCCGCGCACGTGGGCGATCGCGAAGACCACACCCCGGTCCAGCATCGACAGTCGCGGGATCGAGAAGTACGGGTCCATCGAGACCTCGTAGGCGCCGTAGGCGTACAACACCAGGGGTGCGTTCCCGTCCAGCGCGACATCGGCCCGGCTGACCACCGACACCGGCACCAGGGTGCCGTCGGTTGCCCGCGCCCACTCCCGCACCTGCCGGTAGCTGCTCAGGTCGACGTCGCCGAGCACCGGTTGGCGCTTGCGCAGCAGCAAGGTTTTCGACGGCACGTCATAGTCGTAGACCGTGTCCGGGGTGATCAGCGAGCGGTAGGTCAGCCGGTAACTGCTGGCATTCCAGTCCCGGTTCTGCTCGGGCACCACGCTGTAGAGCGGCTCGTCGAACTCGACCGGTTCCGGCGCGCCGAACCCGTCGCTGGTACGGGGCAGCACCGCCAGGCTGGTCAGGCCCGCACTGCGCAGGTACAGCATCGCGTGCCCGGCGAAGGCGTCGACGCTGATCAACCGGCGATCAGGCGAGCCGGGGATCAGGGTGCGCCAGTTGGCCGCCCCGGGGTCCTCGACCGCAACCGAGCTCAGCTCGAAGTTCGCCTCGTGGGTGTTGTGCACGATCAGCAGCTGGTCCCCGGCGTGCTCGACCTGGTACTCGACGCCCTCGGTGCGCGGCTCGACGAGCACCGGCTCGGACTGCGGCGCGTGCGCGTCCAGCAGCCACACCTCGGTGGTGAGCTTGCTGCCGACCGAGATCTGGATCGCCAGCTCGTTGCGGGTCAGCTCGACGTTGACCCAGAACCGCTCGTCCTCCTCGTTGAAGACCACCACGTCCTCGGCCGCGTCGGTGCCGACCAGGTGCCGCCAGACCTGGTTCGGACGCCAGGCCTCATCGGCCATGATGTAGAAGACGGCGCTGGCATCGGCAGACCACGCCGAGGAGTAGAAAACGTTGGCAACGGTGTCAGGTAGGTCCTCACCGGTGCGCAGGTCCTTGATGTGCAGGGTGAACCGCTCGTCGCCGGTCAGGTCCAGGGAGTAGGCCAGCAGGGCGCCGTCCGGCGAGGCCTCTATCGTGCCGAGCGCGAAGAACCCGGAGTCGGCAGCGATCTGGTTGCCGTCCAGCAGCACCTGCTCGCCTGCCAGCTCCAGCGGCTCACCGCCGCCCTCTTCGTCGGCGATCACCGGCGGCGCGTCACCGACCGCGGGCAGCCGGCAGTGGATCGGGTACTGCTGGCCCTCGACGGTCCGGTTGTAGTACCAGTAGCCGCCCCGACGGGACGGAACCGTGAGGTCGGTCTGCTTGGTCCGGGTCACGATCTCGTCGAAGATCCGCTGCCGCAACGGCTCCAGCCGCGCGGTGCTGGCCTCGGTATAGGCGTTCTCCGCCTCGAGGTAGCCGATCACCTCGGGGTCGGCCTTGTCCCGCAGCCACTCGTAGTCATCGACGAAGGTGTCCCCGTGGTGGACCCGCTCGATAGGTTTGCGTGCTGCGACTGGCGGCGTCGGCCGCTGCGGCTGGTCAGACATCTGTCCGAGGCTACCGGCACGCCGCAATCAATTCGGCCCCGATCCTCAATCCGGCCGACAGTCAATCCAGCCCGGGCAGCACAACCGTGCCCGGCGGCAACGGGTGCTCGCTGAAGTACCGGTCCTCGCCGTCCAGCCAGTCCCGCCAGCTCTGCTGCAGCGGCCCGTCCCGTTCGATCCAGCGGCGCTCGCGGACGGCACGGGGCACGTCGAGAAAGATCGCCACCGACAGCCGGCCGGCGCAGGCGGTGATGGCCGAGACCCCCTCGACCAGCAGCACCCTGGGCACCGGCACCGCGACGGTCTCGGCCGGCCGCATCGCGTGCCAGTCGTAGCGCCGGTAGCTACCGGGCCGGCCGGCGGCCAGCGGTGCCAGGACGTCGTCGCGCAGCCGGGACCAGAAACCGAACTGGCCACCCCAGCCGTCCAGCATCGCGTCGGTGGACAGCACCGCCGCGCCGTCCAGCCGGCCTGCCAGAGCCAGCGCCAGGCTGGACTTGCCGGCCGCCGCGCCACCGTCCAGGGCCACCACCCGGACCCGGCCGCAGCGGGGCTCGGCGGCCTCGATCAGCTCGACCAGCGGGCAGCTCAGACGACCGCGCCGTCGTCGTCGGAGTCGTCGCGCGGTTCCGGACGCAGCCGCAGCACCAGCAGCCCGGAGCCGAACAGCACCAGCACCACCCCGAGCGGCAACGGCAGGTCGGCCGGCAGCCCCATCCGGTAGCCGAAGGCCAGCACGAAGACGCCCAGCAGGGTGACCAGCACCGCCACCGCGGTCGGCAGCGCCGGACGGGGCAGCGGCGGCGCCGGCGGCGGCACGAAGTGCTCCACCTCGTCCAACGGGTCGCGCGGGGCGGCGCTCAGCTGCCGGGCCGGGGGCGGGGCCGGGTCCGGCGGGGCGGCTGCCGGCCGGTCCAGCTCCTGCAACTCGGCGACGATCCTGGCGAACTCGGCGTCGGTGTCGATGCCGGCCAGCGGGTCGGCGGGCGGTTCCTCGCGGTCGCGGTGGCGGTGCTGGGCCACCTCGATGCCGAGTTCGGAGGCGATCTCGGTCAGCACCTGGCGGGCCTCGGAGGTCTGGTCGGCGGCCACGTACAGCCGGTCGGCGGTCACCGGGTCACTGGTCGGCGTCGGCTCGACGTAGGCCGGCACGTCGCGCAGGCCGAGCACGTCCAGCAGGTGGTCGGCCAGCCGCGGGTCGACATCGGCGACCGGGGAGAACTTGTCCGAGTCCAGGCCGTTGTCGCGGCGGCCACGGTGCGAGGCGGGCGAGCTCACGCTAGTCGCCGACGCCGGTGCGGGTGTGCTGGGAGATGAACTCCACGCTGCCGGTGAAGATCATCTCAGCGTCGTTGTCCACGGTGGCCACGTGGTAGCTGTCGGGCAGGCTGACCTCGCGCACCGTGGTCGAGGTGGCCCCGGCGTGCAGCAGCTTGGCCGACAGCGGGTCGACCACGTGGTCCTCGGCGGAGTGGAAGTACAGGATCGGCACCGTGATCTTTCCCAGGTCGGCGATCACCAGCCGCCACATCGCCTGCAACGAGACGAAGGCGCGCAGCGGCGTCCGGTCGTAACTCAGCTCGGCCATGCCGGCCTTCTTGATGTCGCTGCCGATGCCCGGGCGCGAGCGGACCGCCCAGGCGAGGTAGCGCGCCAGCGCGGCGTCCCTGCGCAGGGTGCCGTAGGAGACGTTGACCAGCACCAGGCCGGACAGCTTGCTCGACGGCTGGTCGGCCAGCTCCTCGGCCAACCGGGTGACCAGGGTGCCACCCATCGACAGCCCGCACGCGAACACCGTGTCGCAGCGCTCGGCGAGCTCGTCGTAGGCGCCGCGGATCTCTGCGTACCAGTCGGTCCAGGCGGTGCGGTTCATCTCCTGCCAGGTGGTGCCGTGCCCGGGCAGCCGGGGCAGCCGCACCGAGTAGCCCTGCGCCGCCAGGTGCTCGGCCCAGGGCCGCATGCTCTGCGGGGTGCCGGTGAAACCGTGGCTGACCAGCACGCCGGTCCGGCCGGCGGCACCGTCGCCGTCGACCGCGAACGGCTCGGCACCTTCGAGGATCGGCACGCGCCATCTCCTTTGCGTGATTGCTGGCTTCATCATGCCGTGGCGGCTCCGTCCTGGCGAGTCCCCGGATGCTGCCGCGCGACGCGCTGTCGCCTGATTGTCGCCCGCGTGTCGCCCGGACTAAGGTCGAGGCACCCCGAACAGTTCGGTGATCTGTGCTGGAGGCCGCTGAGTGCTGTACTGGTTCCTGAAGACCGTCGGGCTCGGTCCGTGGTTGAAGGCGATCTGGCGACCGTACGTCGAGGGTGCGGAGAACGTGCCGGAGACCGGCGGCGCCATCCTTGCCAGCAACCACCTGTCCTTCTGCGACTCCTTCTTCATGCCGCTGATGGTCAAGCGGCGGGTCACGTTCCTGGCCAAGGCCGAGTACTTCACCACCCCCGGCATCAAGGGCCGGCTGTCGCGGGTGTTCTTCGCCGCCGCCGGCCAGGTTCCCATCGACCGCAACGACGCCGACGCCGCCAAGGGCGCGCTGACCGCCGGCGTCCGGATCCTGCGCAAGGGCGAGCTGCTCGGCATCTACCCCGAGGGCACCCGGTCTCCGGACGGCCGGCTGTACAAGGGCAAGACCGGGGTCGCCCGGATGGCGCTGGAGGCCGGCGTGCCGGTGATCCCGGTGGCCATGATCGACACCCACAAGATGATGCCCACCGGCCGCAAGCTGCCGCACCTGAGGCCCCGGCCCGGGGTCCGGTTCGGCAAGCCGCTGGACTTCTCGCGCTACGAGGGGCTGTCCGGCGACCGGTTCGTCGAGCGGTCGATGACCGACGAGATCATGTACGAGCTGATGCAGCTGTCCGGCCAGGAGTACGTCGACACCTACGCCAGCAAGGTCAAGGTGGAGACCGGCGCCAACCTCGGCTTCGGCGCCAGGAAGGGGCTGGCCCACCCCGACGCGGTGGGCAGCACGTCCCACGACCGGCTGCCGGTCGAGCGAGCCGGCTGAGTTCCGCCGGCGCCGAGACGACACCGGGGCGAGCCGTGCGCTACTTCTACGACTGCGAGTTCATCGAGGACGGCCACACCATCTCGCTGGTCTCGATCGGCTTCGTCGATGAGAACGGTCGCGAGTTCTACGCGGTGTCGACCGAGTTCGACCCGGACCGGGCCATCGACTGGGTGCGCCGGCACGTGCTCAACCAGCTGCCCTCGCCCGCTGACCCGGCCTGGCGGTCCCGGGCGCGGATCCGCGAGGACCTGCTGTCCTACCTGACCGAGCCCGGCGAGCCGATCGAGCTGTGGGCCTGGATGGCCAGCTATGACCACGTCGCGCTGGCCCAGCTGTGGGGCGACATGCGCGCGCTGCCGCGCCAGATCCCGCGATTCACCCACGAGCTGCGCCAGCTGTGGGAGTCCGCCGGCTCGCCGCCGTTGCCGATCGCCGGCGCGGATGTGCACGACGCGCTGGCCGACGCCCGGCACAACCTGGCCCGCTGGAAATTGATCACCGGAGCCCTCGCGACCGACTCCACCGGCGGTCGCTAAGCTCGAAAAATCCGACAGCGCCGTCGACCTGAGTGCCAGCTGCCCAGCCTGTTTGCCTGCCCGTTGTCAGGAAAGGACCGCCTAGATGCGAATCGGTGTACTTACCGGCGGGGGAGATTGTCCCGGTTTGAACGCGGTGATCCGTGCCGTGGTCCGCAAGGGTGCCGGGGTCTTCGGTTATGAGTTCGTCGGATTCCGGGACGGCTGGAAGGGCCCGCTGGAAGGCCTGACCATGGACCTGGGCATCGCCGAAGTGCGCGGCATCCTGCCCCGCGGCGGCACCATCCTTGGCTCGTCCCGGACCAATCCGTTCAAGATCGACGGCGGTGTGGAGAAGATCCGCGAGAACCTGCACAGCATGGGCGTCGACGCGCTGATCGCGATCGGCGGCGAGGACACCCTGGGGGTGGCCACCCAACTGTATGAGCACGGGGTGAACGTGGTCGGGGTGCCCAAGACCATCGACAACGACCTCAACGCCACCGACTACACCTTCGGCTTCGACACCGCGGTGAACATCGCGATGGAGGCCATCGACCGGTTGCACACCACCGCCGAGTCCCACCACCGGGCACTGATCGTGGAGGTGATGGGCCGGCACGCCGGCTGGATCGCCCTGCACGCGGGCATGGCCGGGGGCGCCAACGTGATCCTGATCCCCGAGCAGCGGTTCTCGATCGAGCGGGTCTGCGCCTACGTGGAAAGCCGGTTCGAGTCGCACTACGCCCCGATCATCGTGATCGCCGAGGGCGCGATGCCGCTGGAGGGCGAGATGTCGACCCTGGACAAGGGCGTCGACGCCTTCGGGCACGCCCGGCTCGGCGGCATCGGGGACTGGCTGGCCTCGGAGATCGAGAGCCGTACCGGCAAGGAGGCCCGCACCACCGTGCTGGGCCACATCCAGCGCGGCGGCACTCCGACCGCCTTCGATCGGGTGCTGGCCACCCGGTTCGGCCTGCATGCCATCGACGCGGTGCACGTCGGCGACTGGGGCAAGATGGTGGCGCTCAGCGGTACCGAGATCATCCGGGTACCGCTGGCAGAGGCCACCAAGACCCTCAAGACGGTGCCCAGCGACTTCTACTCCGAAGCCGAGGTGTTCTTCGGGTGAATCAGGCCGTCATCGGAGAATGCCAGCCCGATCTGGTCTGCGCGAAGGCCCGTGCGGACTCGATCGCCTCAGCGATTGCCGGCTGCCCGTAGCACTGCCGTGCGCAGCACAGCGCCAGATCGACACCGGTGGCGTGCAGCACAGCGCGCCGGACCGGTTCGCCCGGCGATCCGAGCCGCACCCCGGCGATACTCACCCGGTTGGCGTCCAGGCCGAGATCGACGACGAGCAGGCCGTCGCGGAGGCCCAGCACCGGGGCCAGGTTCGAGGCCCGGGAGCGAAGGAGCCGCAGAGTCTCTGCCTCCCGCTCGTCGTCGCGCACCGGGCCGGCCACCACTTTCCACCGCTCCGGCTCGCTGCCGGGCCGCAGCACCACCAGCGCTTCGCTATGACCGCCCTCGACGAGCACCACCACCTGGAACGGTTGCCCGGTGCCCGCTGACTCGATCAGCATTCCGTCGCCCGGTGCCGCACCGTGGATCTCACCGCGGGCCGCGCGGTCGACATCGTCGAGGCTGCGCAGCAGAACGGCCGGATGCCGGGCATAGCGAGGACGGAGCAGGCACGGCAGGCCGTGTTCGGCGACATAGCTTTCCACCGAGGCGCGGTCCGGTGCCGGTGCCACCTCGGTGTGATCGACACCCGCCGCCCGCAACCGCTGGCGCAGCGCCCAGTGATCGTCGATCGCGGTGAAGCGCAGCCGGGGATAGAGCTCGACACCCAGCACCTCGGCCACGCACGCGGCCCGGGCATAGGACTGCGAATCCATCGCCGCCGCCTGCGTGATCGGTGCCACCAGATGCGCCGAGACCGCCGCGGCCGTCCAGTCATCGCAGGACTCGTCCCTCGGGCCGGTGGCCAGGATCCGGTCCACGAACCTGAGCCCCGGCAAGATCGGGATATCGGCGGTCAGGCACAGTGACGTCATCGTCAGGGCCGAGGCCGGCTGAGCCCTCACCAACTGCCTCAGTAACTGGGGCACCGGCCCTGGATCGCCCACGATCAGTATGTGCGGATTCATCGAAATCTCAGTTCGGTCGTGCCGGCTCACCAGCTCGAGGCCGGCCGGGGGTAGTTCGCCGGCGGCAGGTACCGCTCGTCCGCGGAGCTAGGACGGGCCGGCAGCGGCCGGACCTGCGCCCGGTCCGCGCGAGCCGGGGCCGGACCTCGAACGCCGTGGCTCTCTCGCCCGGCCGCGACGGCGGTGTGCAGTGCGCGCTTGGTTTCCAGCGCTGGATCGACGCCGAGGTCCCGATCCAGCCGACGGGCGCAGATGTGGAACCAGCTGCGGGCCCGTTCCGGCTCGCCCAGCCGGCCGTGCTCGCGGATGAGGGCCTGGTAGGTCGGTTCGTGGTGCGGGTCGATGTGCAAGGTGCGCTGGCTGATGGCCACTATCTCGCTGCTGTCACCGCAGGCGACCGCATCGGCACGTAACACGTCGAGTGCGCGAATCGCCAGTGACTTGAAGTGTTCCCGGTACTCCACCACCCAGTCGCAGTCCTGGCCACTGAGGAAGTCACCGCCGTACAGCGACATCGCGGCGTCCAGGTCGGCCACCGCCGGCAGCCGGTCACCGGCTGCCCAATGCCGAAGCCCGCTTCGAACCAGGGCCTGGAACTCGTCCAGGTCACACCACAGGTTCTGGAACTGGAGCAGGTAGCCGGAGTTTCGGTGGATCAACCGGATCCCCGACTCGCTTGGCTCCGAGCTGGTCCGGGCAGCCCCGACGGCGGCTCGAGCGGCGTGGCAGGCGACCTTCAACGAACTCGAGCACGGCCCCCATTCGGCCTCCGGCCACAACACGCTGTGCAGCCGGTCCCTGGTGATCAGTTGGCCACGGTGCAATGTCAGGTACTGGAAGAAGCTTCGGGCCTTGCCGGCCCGCCACCGCTCGATCTCACGTCCTTGAACGGTGAGCGAGAAGGGGCCCAGGAACCGCGCCGACACCGGGGCATCCGAGCAGGCAGGCCACTCCTGCCCCCACGCCGGGATCTGTACCACCGTCATAGCGCTCCTCCGTCGTCCGGGCTGCTGAAGGTCGATGGGATTCGACGACACCGCCTGACCCCACGCTAGGAACCGGCCGGCGAGCTCCGGTAGGTCGCAGCCGCGATCTGAGCCGAATATGGACCGAAGGTCGTAGGGGTGTAGTCGGGGCCGGGTAGTTCGTTTGACCTGTCAGGGCGAGGTGCGGGTAGCCAGCCGCGTTCGAGGGTTTCCGTTATGACTTCGACATACCTTCCCCGACCTGTCGGCTTCACCGGTGCTGGTGCTGTCACGCTCACCCGGCGGGCTGCTCGCACCGGCGAGATCGCGGTGCAGGTGATTTCCGAATCGCGACCTGTCGTACAGGCGATCTTTCTGATGCGGGCCTGCATCGCCGCCGGCATGCCGTTCCAGTTCAGCGTTCGGGCGGCCGGCGTGCTCGCGGGCTGGTCGATGCTCTCGGTGGCGATCTACGTGCTGAACGGGGTCACCGACCGGGACGGAGACCGGGTCAACGGCTCACGCAGGCCGATCGCCACCGGTGCCCTGCCCCCCGAGGTGGCGATGCGGGCGGTTGCGCTGCTCGCAGTCGCCGGCACCGCGTTGTGCGCGGCCGTTGACCGCAGAACCCTGCCCCTCACGATCGGCTTCCTCGCACTGGGCTGGGCCTACTCGGCGGGACCGGCCTTCAAGAACCGTCCGGTAGGTTTCGCGGCCACCATCGGCACCGGCGCCGCCCTGACCTACGCGATCGGGTGGGTGGCAAGTGGTGTCGTCGCGCCGGCGCTGATCGGTTTCGGGGCTGCCATGGCGGTGTGGGTCACCCTCACCTGCGCGGCCAAGGACTTTTCCGACTGCGAAGGCGACCGCCTCGCGGGCCGGCGCACCTGGCCCGTCCTGCTGGGCGCCCACCGGGCCGCACGGCGCCTGGCGGCCTGCGCGATCACCGGTTCGCTGGCGATGCTGGCGTTGGCGGCGGTGGTCGATGCGTCGCTGTGGCTGGTGGCGTTAGTAGTGGCGGCCGGCTCGGTGGCCCTGGGAAGGACCTGTGCCAGGTCGATCTCGCCGGCGGCGGTCTCCGCCGAAACCGCACGGACCAGCCGGCGTAGCCCTTACCGGGTATTCATGTCGACCCAGTACGTGGCTCATCTGGCGCTCGTGCTGGGCGCGATGCTGGCCTGACACGGCGGCGTTCCCGGCTCCCGCGAGCGGCTGCGAGGCGTCGTCCCAGCGGTGCGGAAACCTGGAAGGCGAGGCGGAAGCTGACGTAGGGTGGCAAAGGTGCGGGAGTCGGATGTTGGGGGTCATCCATGGCTGAGCAGTGCCGATCGTGATCGGATAGCGAGTCGATACCAGGACCTGCTGCTGCGTGACGGCAGCCCGTTGCTCACGGTCGAGCAGATCCGCAGGGAACTGCTGGAACAGGTCGGTGAGGTCCTTGACGCGGTGGAGGACCATCTGCAGGCCGCGACCGGCCGGCTGCCGGCAACGCCGCGGGATGAGCTGGCCGACCTGAGCCTGCGGATCGGTGCCGAGCGTGCCTCGGCCGGCATCCATCCCGTCCAGTCGCTGCACGCTGCCTCACTGATCTACGAAGCAGGCCTGCCGGTGGTCGCCGAGGCGTTGGCCGAGGCCGGATGGGAATCACCCGGCCAGGA
>DASZEI010000017.1:0-11775 GCA_035940975.1 Jatrophihabitans sp.
GTCGGCCTCCAGCAGCAGCCGGCGGCCGCGGACGGTGATCAGCTCCGGGTCGCCCGGCCCGCCACCGACCAGGGCGACGCTGCCGGCGCTGGCCGGGCGCACCGGCCGGCTGACCAGCTCACCGGTCTCGAGCGCGGCGGCGATCAGGTTGCGCAGCTCGGCCGCCCGGCGGGGATCGCCGCCGGCGTTCACCGACACGGTGAGCTCGCCGCTGTGCAGGATGGCCGGCATCCGGGCGGTGCCGGCGCTGGCCTCGTCGGCGCGGATGCAGAAGATCCGGAGCGCGGCGGCCTCCTCGGCGACCGCGGTGTTGGTCGCCGGATCGTCGGTGGCGGTCACCACCAGCCAGGCCTGCGCCAGGTCACCGGGCTGGTAGCGCCGGCGCCGCAGCCGTACTCCAAGGTCGGCGGACTCAGCCTCGGCAAGGTCGGCGACCACGTCAGGCGCGATCACCAGCACCTCGGCACCGGCCTCGGTGAAGGTCCTGGCCCGCCTCGCCGCCACCGTGCCGCCCCCGACGATCACCACCCGGCGCCCGAGCAGGTCCAGCAGAATCGGCAGACCGGTCACCGCAGCAGTCTCCCCCGGCGACCGGCCGGCCGCGAAACCGCCCTGTCGTCGACCCTCGCTCCAGGGGTGCGTCAGGCGCTGAAGTCCCGGGCCAACGCCGTCAGCGCCTGGGTGCAGGCGTGCACGCTGTCGAGCTCGACCCACTCGACCTCCGCATGGGCGCCGTCACCGCGCGGACCGAACAGCACGGTCGGAATGCCGGCGGCGGCCAGGAAGGCGGAGTCGGCCCAGTAGCTGAGCCCGGACGGGGTCCGCGGGCGGCCGTCGATCCGGGTGGCGGCCTCGAGCATCATCGCCACGATCGGCTCGTTCGCCGAGGTCTGCAGCGTGGGCCTTGCCAGCAGGGTCCGGGTACGGGTGGCGAAGTCGGGCTGGTCAGCAGCGCACTGGTCGAGCAACCGGGCGATGTCGGCCTCGACCTCCCCGACCGTCTGGCCGGGCAGGGTCCGCCGCTCGACGGTGAGGGTGCACCGCTCCGGAATGGTGGATGCCTCACTGCCGCCACTGATCAGGGAGGCGTGCACGCTGCTGTGGCCGAGCAGCGGATGCGGTGCTCGGCGGGCCAGTTCACGGTCGAACCGGTCGAGCGCGACCAGCACCGGGCCCATCCGGCTGATCGCATCGATGCCCAGCTGCGGACGGGAACCGTGCGCGGCCCGGCCGATCACCTCGATCTCGGTCCAGACGAATCCCTTGTGCGCCACGGCGACTTCGCCCTCGGTCGGTTCGGTCACCACGGCGGCGTCAGGCGTGATCCCTTCGGTTCGCAAGTGGTTCAGGACGGCCTGGATCCCGGTGCTGGAATGCTCCTCGTCGGCGACGGCGGCCACCAGAACCTGACCGCTGATCCCGGCCGCGGTGGCATCCCGGCAGGCCACCAGTGCCGCGGCCAGCCCGGCTTTCATGTCGTAGCTGCCCCGGCCGTAGAGCCGGCCGCCGTCCACGGTGGCAGCCAGCGGATCGCGCATGGTGCCGTGGCCGACGGTGTCCAGGTGCCCGCACAGCAGCAGGGTCCGACCACCCCGGTCCCGGCCGCCGCGCACGAGCACGCTGGGCCGGCCGTCCGGGCCGAGGACCGTCCGGGCGTCCAGGCCGCAGCCGCCTGCCCAGTCGTGCACGAATCCGGCGATGGCATGCTCGCCACCGGCGCCGGCCACCAGGGTCGGGTTGACCGAGTCGATGCCGACCAGTTCGGCGGTCAGCGCGACGGCGTCCTGGATGCGGGGATCACTCACCGGCGAGCCGGACCAGGGTGGTGGCCAGCACGCCGATGCCCCGGGCGCACGCCTCCGGGGTGGAGTACTCGCGGGGATTGTGGCTGATGCCGTCGTACTCGCCCCGGACGAAGATCATGGCGGCGGGGCAGATCGCGGCCATCTCCTGCGCGTCGTGGCCGGCGCCGGACAGCAGGGACTGGTGCCCCAGGCCGTGGTCGTCGGCCGCCGCGGCAATGACCTTCTGGATCCGGTCGTCGAAGGGCACGTACCTGGTCCTGGCCATTCGGCGGGTACTCACGCTGATCCCGGATCCCCCAAGGCTGTCGAGGTAATCAGCGAGATCGGCCTCCGCGCGGGCCATCTGCTCGTCGTCGGGATTGCGCAGGTCCACGGTCAGTTCCGCGCGGGCCGGCACGATGTTGGTCAGATCGGGATGTACGGCGAGATGCCCGACCGTGGCACGCAGGGCACCGTAGTCGCCGGAGTCGACCATCTCGCGAAGCCGCAGGACGATCCGGGCGGCCGGGATGCCGGCATCGGCGCGCAGCTCGGTAGGCGTGGTGCCGGCGTGCGCGGCGCGGCCGGTGATGGTGACCTGCTGCCAGGAGATGCCCTGCACGCCGGTTACCACGCCGACGGTCAGCCCGGCCCGGGCCAGTACCGGGCCCTGCTCGATGTGGCATTCGACGTAGGCGTGCGGTGGGTCGAAGCGGGCCGGGCCGTCCCCGGCGAACCCGGTGCGCCGCAGCTCCGCGCCGAGGGTGATCCCGTCGCGGTCGGCCAGATCGTGCGCGATGTCAAGGGCGATCCGGCCGGCGGCCACCGCGCTACCGAGCATGTCGGTGCCGAACCGGACGCCCTCCTCCTCGGTGAACACCACCACCTCGACCGGCCGCCGGGTGCTGATGCCGCGCTCGTTCAGGGTGCGGACCACCTCCAAGCCGCCGAGCACCCCGAGGCAGCCGTCGAAGGCGCCGGCGGTGGCGACGCTGTCCAGGTGCGAGCCGGTGACGACCGGTGCCGCGTCGGGATCGGTGCCCGGGCGGCGGGCGAGCACATTGCCCATCGGGTCGATCCGGATGCTCAGGCCGGCCTCCCGCAGCCAGCCGATCACCAGCCGGCGGCCGGCGGCGTCCGCGTCGGTGAGGGCCAGCCGGTTGACGCCGCGCAGGCCGGTGCGCTCGTCGTCGTAGGCGCCGATCTCGGCAAGCTCCATCAGCGAGCGCCACAGCCGGTCGCTGTCGATCGCGAGGACGGACTCAGTCATCGGACACCTCCGGTGCTTCCGCGGCGCTCGGGTTGGCGGTGCTGCTCTCGGTGGACAGCAGCACCACGGTGGAGCCGGCGGTGATCTTCAAGTGGTCGCGGAGCTCCGGGCTGCGGAGGGTCAGCCGGGCCGCCGCCAGGGTGGCCGCGCCACACGGCCCGCTGGGCACTCCGGCAGCGGCCAGGTCGCCGGCGGCGGTGATGGCGTCGGCGTCGGTCACCGCGACGGCGGCGTCCAAGCCGTGCCGCAGGTAGGGCCACGCGGCGGCGGACGGGGTCTCGCAACACAGGCCCGCCATTACGGTCGGCGAGGTGGTGATGCTCGTCAGCTCGTCCTGCTGCAGGCTGGCCAGTGCGCAGGCGGCCCGGTCGGGCTCGACCGACAGCAGGGCCGGCGGGTTCTGTATGCCAGGACGCCGGTAGTGGCCGATCGCGGCCTGGGCCAGTGAGCCGACCCCGACCGGAACGACCAGCAGGTCGAGCGCGGTGTCGCCCATCTGCTCGTCCAGCTCGAGGAACAGGGTGGTGTAACCCTCGACGATCCAGTCCGGGATCTGCTCGTATCCGGGCCAGGCGGTGTCCTGCACCAGCAGCGCTCCGGTTCGCTCGGCGTCGGCGATGGCGGCGGCTACCGCGGTGTCGTAGGAAGCCTTGACCATCGTGACGGTTGCGCCCTCGCCTTCTATCGCGGCGACCGCGGCGGGGTGGACGCCGGCCGGGACGAAGATCCGGGCAGCCAGCCCGCGCTGGGCGGCGAGCCGGGCCACCGCCCGGCCGTGGTTGCCGTCGGTGGCGGCCACCAGCGCTGTCACCCCGCTGCTACCGGCCAGCGCACGCTCCACGGCCCAGGACGCGCCGAGGATCTTGAACGCCGGCAGCCCGAACCGGTTCGACTCGTCCTTCACCAGCACCCGGCCGCCCCCCAGTTCGGCGGCCAGGTCCGGCGCCTCGACGAGAGGGGTGGGCAAGTAGCCGGGCAGGCCGCGGTGGAAGTCCAGCGGGCTGGTGCCCGGCTCGGGCGCACGCCAGCTCCGGGCCGATTCAGCAGCGGTCCAGATCGAGGAGTGCAGCGTGGTCACGCCCGTAACGTAGGCGGCGACAACGGTCCGGTCCAGCGACCGGCCCGCATTGCCACGTGTCGTCGGCACCGCATGATGCCGCCGGATAACAGCGAGGGTGTTGGTCGGGCACCGGATGTGGAACCATGGACGAGTGCGTCCAGGACTGCCGTTGCTGACCTCGCGCCGCCACATCGATCTGCTTCGGGTGGCCGGCGCGACCTGTTGATGCTCCCTTCTCCAGATTTCTAGCCCAGATGGGGCAATCTTGAAGGGATACGCTGACAATGGCAGCGGGCAAGGGACAAGGGCAGTGGGCGCTGGGCTACCGCGAACCACTGAACCCCAACGAGCGCAGTAAGCGCGACAACGACGGTCTGCTGGTCAAGCAGCGGATCATCGACATCTACCAGCACACCGGCTTCGACGGCATCGACCCCGGTGACCTGCGCGGCCGGTTCCGCTGGTACGGCCTCTACACCCAGCGTGCCCAGGGCATCCCGGGCGGCCGAACCGCGACCCTGGAGCCGGAGGAGCTCGAGGACCGCTACTTCATGCTGCGGATCCGGATCGACGGCGGCCGGCTGACCTCGGAGCAGCTGCGGGTGATCGGCGACCTCGCCACCCGCTACGGCCGCGACCTCGCCGACATCACCGACCGGCAGAACATCCAGCTGCACTGGATCCGGATCGAGGACGTCCCGGCCATCTGGGAGCGGTTGGAGGCGGTCGGGCTCAGCACCACCGAAGCCTGCGGCGACACCCCGCGGGTGATGCTCAGCTGCCCGCTGGAAGGCGTCGCCGCCGACGCCCTGGCCGACGCGTCCCAGGCCCTGACCGACACCATCGAGCGCTACCTGGGCGATCCGGCCTTCTCCAACCTGCCCCGCAAGTTCAAGACCTCGATCTCGGGCTGCGCCCAGCACTGCGTCAACCACGAGATCAACGACGTGGCCTTCGTCGGGGTGCAGGACGCCGACGGCGAGCCGGGCTTCGACCTGTGGGTCGGTGGCGGGCTGTCCACCAACCCGATGTTCGCGCAGCGGCTCGGGGCCTTCGTCCGGCCGGACGAGGTGGCCGAGGTGTGGAGCGGCGTAGCCGGCATCTTCCGCGACTACGGCTACCGGCGCTCGCGCAACCACGCGCGGATGAAGTTCCTGGTCGCCGACTGGGGCACCGAGAAGTTTCGCGAGGTCCTGCAAGAGGAATACCTGCTCCGCAAGCTGCCGGACGGCCCGGCGCCGAAGGCCTCGCCGGCGCACCGTGACCACATCGGCGCGATCGCCCAGCGGGACGGCAGGTTCGCCGTCGGCGCCACCACCGCGTCCGGGCGCACCAGCGGCACCGCCCTGACCCAGGTCGCGGAGCTGGCCGAAACGCTGGCCGGCGGCCGGATCCGCACCACTGCCCAGCAGGGCCTGGTGCTGCTGGACGTGCCCGCCGACTCGACCGAGGCAGTGATGGACCGGCTGGAAGAACTGGGGCTGTCGGCCCGGCCGACGAAGTTCCATCGCGGCACCATCGCCTGCACCGGCATCGAGTTCTGCAAGCTGGCGCTGGTCGAGACCAAGGGCCGGGCCGAGACCATCCGGCACGAGCTCGAGCGACGACTGCCTGATTTCGACACGGCAATCACGATCAACGTCAACGGCTGCCCGAACTCCTGCGCCCGGTTCCAGGTCGCCGACATCGGCTTCAAGGGCATTGTGCAGAAGGTGAAGGCCGAGGACGGCTCGTTCGTCGATGCCGAGTCCTTCCAGGTCCACCTGGGTGGCCAGCTGGGCAGTGAGGCCGCGTTCGGACGCAAGTTCCGGGGCCTGAAGGTGACCGCCGAGCAGGCACCGGACTACGCCGAGCGCATCCTGACCGGCTACCTCGACCGGCGGGCGGCGGGCGAGTCCTTCGCCAGCTACGTCAGCCGGGCCGACGAGGACTGGCTGTTGTGACCGCGCTCGTGAGTGTTGCCGCGCAGGGCTGGGGTAAGGGGTGGTGGCGCGATGACTGAGCGCGCCGCGCCGTTCCACTGCCCGTACTGCGCCGAGGAGGACCTCCGACCGTTCGGCGAGACCCACGGCCAGTGGCGCTGCGGTGCCTGCCAGCGGGTATTTGCCTTGAAGTACTTAGGAATCGCGGCCGACTGGACAACGCAGTCTCGTCCGGCACCGGACGCGCAAGGAGAACTGTCATGAGCATCACATCGCAGCGGGCATCAGCGAGCGAGGAGCTCACCGAAACCCGGGAGCAGCTGCGGCGGCTGGCCCAGCGGGCCGGCGAGGAACTGGAATCGGCGCCCGCGAGCGAGATCCTCGGCTGGGCGGTCGAGCACTTCGGCGCCGACTGGTGCGTGGCGTCCTCGATGGAGGACTCGGTGCTGGCCCACCTGGCCTCGCAGGTGATGCCCGGCGTCGACGTGCTCTTTCTCGACACCGGCTACCACTTCGCCGAGACCCTGGGCATGCGGGATGCGGTCGACGCCGTCCTGCCGGTCACGGTCCGCACCGTGCTGCCGCTGCGCACCGTCGCCGAGCAGGACGCCCAGTTCGGCCCCCGGCTGCACGATCGCGCTCCGGGTGCCTGCTGCGCGATGCGCAAGGTGGAGCCGCTGCGCCGGGCGCTGACCCAGTACCGGGCCTGGGCGTCGGGGCTGCGCCGGGCCGACTCGGCCAGCCGGGCCGGGATCCGGGTCGTTCAGTGGGACGGCAAGCACCACATGGTGAAGCTCAACCCGATCGCGGCCTGGACGGATGCCGACGTCGATGCCTACGTCGCCGAGAACGGCCTGCTGGTCAACCCGCTGCTGTCCGAGGGTTACGGCTCGATCGGCTGTGGCCCGTGCACCCGCCGGCTGCTGCCCGGCGAGGACGCCCGGGCCGGTCGCTGGGCCGGCACTCCCAAGACCGAATGCGGCCTGCACGGCTGACCGCGGATGAGCCGGACGCAGGTCTGCGGGCGGCCCACGTAGGGTCCCAGCTGTGGCTGACCTGCATCCCACCTGCGTTCTGATCAACTCGATCCTGCAGGCGGCCGGCCTGCCGGGCCGGGTCCGGATCCTGGACAGGCCGGCGCCGACGGCGGTCACTGCCGCCGAGCAGCTCGGCGTCGAGGTCGGGGCGATCGTGAACTCGCTGATCTTCAGCACCGCCGAGCGGGCTCCGCTGCTGGTGCTGACCAGCGGCGCGCACCGGGTCGACACCGCCAGGGTGGCCGCGCTGGTGGGCACCGCGACGCTGTCGCGGGCCACCGCCGACTTCGTCCGCGAGACCACCGGCCAGCCCATCGGCGGGGTCGCGCCGATCGGGCATCCAGCGCCGATCCGCACCCTGCTCGACACCGCGCTGGCCGAATTCCCTGAGATCTGGGCAGCCGGCGGCATCCCGCATGCGGTGTTCCCGATCAGCTACCCCGACCTGGCGGCCCTGACGTCGGCCCAGCCGGTCGCGGTCGCCTAATCTGCTGGGATGGCAGAGCCCACCGGAGCCGGCGGTGGCACACCGACGATCGTGATCGTCGACGTGCCGCGCTCGGACCTGCCTGACCGGCTGGCCGAGGCGATGGCCATCTACGTCGCCGCGATGGGTTACCCGGCCGCCAGCGGCCCGCAGCGCGGCACCCACATGCTCAGGCACGCCGGCTTCGACTCGTTCCGGTGCCGGGCCGCGCTGACCGCCGAGGGAAAGATGCTCGGCTTCTGCTACGGCTACACCAGCCTGCCCGGCCAGTGGTGGCATGACCTGGTACTGCGGGCCATCGCCGGCGACGCCGAGCACTGGCTGGGCAGCGCCTTCGAGCTCTCCGAGTTGCACGTCACCCCGCCCGCGCAGGGCAGCGGGCTCGGCGAGCGGCTGCTGCGATCGCTGGCCGACGGGCTGCCACACCGCACGATGGTGCTGTCCACACCCGAGGGCGAGAACCGGGCCTGGCGGCTGTACCGCAGGTTGGGTTTCTACGACCTGGCCCGCAACCACCTGTTTCCCGGCGACCACCGGCCGTTCGGGGTGCTCGGAGCCAGGTTGCCGTTCCCGCCGTCGGCGGACGGCGAGGCGGATCGAGCCGGCTGAGCGGGCCGGTCAGCCGGGGACCGCCTCCGACATCAGGTTGGCCCACACCTCGCGGGTCGCTCGGGACCGGTTCAGGGTGTAGAAGTGAATGCCCGGCACGCCCTCGGAGATCAGCCGGCGGGCCAACTTCGAGGTCTCCTCGATACCCAGCTCCCGCACCGCCTTCGGGTCATCGGCGATCTCGGCGAACCGGGCGCCCAGTTCGGCCGGGAACGGCGCGCCGGTGAACTGCTCGGAGCGGTTGATGGTGCCCATGTTGGTCACCGGCATCAGCCCGGCGATGATCGGCACGTCGCAGCCGGCGGCGGCCACCCGGTCGCGCAGCCGCAGGTAGGCCTCGGGCTCGAAGAACATCTGGGTGATCGCGTAGTCGGCGCCGCGCCGGCACTTCTCGATGAAGCGGGCGGTGTCGGCCTCGATCGACTCCGACCTCGGATGCTTGTACGGGAAGGCGGCCACCCCCACGGTGAAGTCGCCGTGCGCGCGCAGCAGGCTCACCAGGTCACCGGCGTAGCTGAGCCCCTCCGGGTGTGACACCCACTCGCCCAGCGGATTGCCGGGTGGATCGCCGCGCAGTGCCAGCACGTTGGAGATGCCGGCGTCGGCCAGCCGGCCGACGATCGCCCGGATCTCGGCGATCGAGTGCCCGACCGCCGTCAGGTGCGCCACCGGCAGCAGGGTGGTGTCGCTGGCGATCCGCTCGGTGATCTGGATGGTGTGGTCGCGGGTGGCCCCGCCGGCGCCGTAGGTGACCGAGACGAAGTCCGGGTGCAGCGATTCCAGCTCGCGGATGGTGGTCCACAGCAGCCGGTCGTCCTCCCGGCTCTTGGGTGGGAAGAATTCGAAGGAGAATGTCGGCCTGCCGGCCTTGAAGCAGTCCCGAACCGTACGCGCCATGCCTTGAGGGTAATGTCCGAGACTGTGGCTGACCCCGCGGACTCGCACCCAGTCAGCAACCCGATCAGCCCGCCCGCCGGCCTGACCGATCGGATCACTGCCGAGCTGTCGGCCTTCGTCACCGACCGGGCTGCCCTGCTGGCTGAGATCTCCGCCGACCTCGACCCGCTGGCGCAGGCCGCCCGGGCGGCGGTGCTGAGCGGCGGCAAGCGACTGCGCCCGACGTTCGCCTACTGGGGCTGGCGCTGCGTCCATCCGGAGGCGGCGGTGGGTGAGGCGGACTTCGTCCGGGCCGCGGCCAGCCTGGAGCTGCTGCACGCCTGCGCACTGGTGCACGACGACGTGATGGACAACTCGAACACCCGCCGCGGGCACCCGACGGCCCACGTCCGGTTCAGCGAGTTCCACCGCGACCGGCTGTGGCCAGGTGACGGGCGATCCTTCGGGGCCGCCGGCGCGATCCTGCTGGGCGACCTGCTGCTGTCCTGGTCGGAGGAGCTGTTCACCGCGGCCATCGGCCGGCTGCCCCGGGGCCGGGTGGCGGCCGCCACCCGGGAGTTCGACCTGATGCGCACCGAGGTCATCGCCGGGCAGTTCCTGGACATGCTGGCCCAGACCCGCGGCGCCTTCGACCCGGACGAGGCAGTGCGGGTGATCGCGTACAAGACCAGCAAGTACACCGCGCAACGCCCGCTGCTGCTCGGCGCCGCCGCCGCCGGCGGCTCACCGGAACTGGTGTCGGCACTGTCTGACTTCGGGCTGCTGTACGGCGAGGCCTTCCAGCTGGGCGATGACCTGCTGGGAGTGTTCGGCGACCCGTCCAGGACCGGCAAGCCGGCCGGCGACGACCTGCGCGAGGGAAAGCGGACCCTGCTGGTGGCGCTGGCCTTCCAGGCGGCCACCCCGTCCCAGCGGGCGCTGCTGCAGGCCGGCATCGGCGATCCGGCGCTCACCACGGCCGGCGTGGCGCGGTTGCGCGAGGTGTTGCGGCAGACCGGTGCCGAGCAGCAGGTCGAGCAGCGGATCCTGCGGCGGGTCACCGAGGCGGCCAGCTGCCTGGACGGTGCGCGGCTGCAGCCCGATGTCAGGCAGGAGCTGTTGCAACTCGCCCGGGCCGCCGTGTACCGGACGTCCTGAATCGTCGCCGGGATCTGCGACGATGAAGCAGTGACTGCCAGCGCCCAGCGGGAACTAGCCGCACCACCTCCGGTGCCGGTCAGCCTGCGCTGGTTCGCTCGCGCGGTGGACGGCTGGGGCCTGCCCGAGATCGGCCGGGCCGGCCTGCTCGGCACCGTCATGATCGCGTTGGGCAGTTTCGGCGCCGGAGCGCTGCCGGCCAACGACCCGACCCGGCTGATACCGGTGCTGGGCCTGCTGCGGCACGGCCGGGCCGGCCTGCATGCCGCCCTGGGGCTGTACTACCTCGGCCTGGTCGTGGTGGTGATCGCCTGGCTGTTGCTGGGCCGGCTGCTGCTGACCGGCTCGACCGGCGGCGAGCAGGCCAGCTCCACGGAGGTGGTCGCGACCTCCCCGCTGCGCCGGATGCTGATCCGCTGGACCGTGCCGCTGCTGTTCGGGATGCCACTGGCCAGCTCCGATCTCTACAGCTACGCAGCCCAGGCCCAGCTGGCCCGGCACGGCCTGGATCCCTACACCACCACCCCGGCCGACCTGCCCGCGGTCGATCTGGGCAAGTTCCTCGACAACGTCGCCTGGAAGTGGGTCGACACGCCGTCCCCGTACGGCCCGCTGTGGGTGGCGGTGTCCAAGTGGGTGGCAGCGCTCACCGGCAATCACGCGCTGGTCAGCGTGCTGCTGCTGCGGCTGCTGCCGTTCGCCGCGATCGTGCTCACCGCCCGGTTGCTGCCGGTGCTGGCCGCCCGGTACGGCAGGCGCGCGGACCTCGCGCTCTGGCTGGCGATCGGCAACCCGCTGATCCTGGTGCATGCGGTGGGCGGCGGCCACAACGACGCGGTGATGGTGGCGCTGATCGTGGCCGGGCTGGTGCTGGTGTCGCGGCCGTCGGCCGGCTGGCGCGAGCTGGTCGCCGGCGTGGCGCTGATGACGCTGGCGGCGGCGGTGAAGTCGCCGGGGCTGGTGGCGGTGGCCTTCGCGGTGCCGATCTACCTGACCGGCCGGGCCGGCCTGCGTCCCCGGGACTGGGTCAGGCAGTGCGCGATCACCGCGGCGGTCGCGCTGCCGGTGTTCGCGGTGGTGTCGATCGTGGCCGGGGTGGGGCTCGGCTGGGCGCGGCAGGTCAGCTCCGGGGTGCCGGTGATCAACTTCATGTCGATCCCCACCATGCTGGCCGTCGGCTACCGGGCAGCGATCGGCGCCGCGCACGCCGGCACGCTGGTGGACGCCACGGTGCGGGACTTCCGCAACGCCGGCCTGATCGTCAGCGGGCTGCTGCTGGTGGTGCTCTGGTTCCGGGCGGTGCGCGGGCCGGCGCTGCGGCTGCTGGCGCTGGCGCTGGCCAGCGTGGTGGTGCTGGGGCCGGCCGTCCAGCCGTGGTACTTCAGCTGGTCGCTGACGATCGCGGCGGTGTTCGTGCTCGCTCCCCGCCACCTCGGCTGGATCGCCACCGCCTCGCTCGCGCTGACGCTGCTCACCCGTCCGATGGGCTCGAGCCTGGAGATGGCGGTCTACGTCCCGGCGGTGCTGGCCGCGGCGCTGGCCGTCCGGGCCCTGCTCGGCCCGGTCGTGCAG
>DASZEI010000018.1:0-5374 GCA_035940975.1 Jatrophihabitans sp.
CACCCACGTCTCGGTCGACCGGCTGCGGACCAGCTTCGAGCAGGCCCACCCGCGGGCCTGACGCGGCACCGGACCCGGGCGCGGCACAGTGCTCAGGGAGGCCCCGGGCCGCCACTCTCAACTCCACGGCAGCAGGCGGACCACCCCGAGCGGCCTGAGCAACGCCACCGGGTCCAGGTAGCGGGAACCGCGGCGCGCGCCCCAGTGCAGGCAGGTCGCCGGCGCGCAGCCGCGGTGGGTGCCGGCCACGGTGCCGATCCGCTGCCCGGCGACCACCCGCTGACCGGTCACCACGGCGGCGGCCAGCGGCTCGTACTCGGTGCTGATCCCGTCCGGATGCACCAGCACCACGACCCCGTGACCTGCCACCGGCCCGACGAAGCGGACTACCCCGGTGCCGGCAGCCAGCACCACACCGCCCGCCGACGCCGCCAGATCGACACCCAGGTGGCCCGCGCCGTACTTCTCGGCCGGCGGGCTGAACGGCGTCAGCACCCGCACGACCGGCAGCGGCGCTCGATAAGGCGAACCCGCGGCAGCCGCCGGGCCAGCGCCGGCAACCGGCCCAGCACCGGCAACCGGCCCAGCACCGGCAAACGACCCAGCCCGAACGCCCGGCCCAGCAGCGGTCACGGCGCTATGGCTCGCCGATCCGGTCGTGAGGATCGTGGCCAGCATCGCAGCGGTCATCAGGTGCACAGCCGACAGCCTGCGCCCGCCGAAGGCCGCGGGAATGCCCCGCCGCTAGATTGTGGACAGCGCCGAACCGACCGATCAGGTTGTCCACAGCGCCCGCCGCAACCCGAGCCGTCCGGCCCCGGAATACCCCGAACCGGCCGTACCGGCCACCGCGATTGTGTGCTACTGCGCCCCGAGCGCTAGACTTCCCAACGCGCCCGGTGAAAGCCGGGTGACTTCGCGTGCCCGCCTGCCGATCGTCCAGCAGGTAGCGGCCAACTTCGGTCCGGCTCTCACCAGCCGGCGCTGGCCGCGACACCACGGCACCAGGGTGATCGACCATCCGGTCCGATCACGACAACCGAGGCCGCGCGGCCGCCCGAAAGGCGCCCGCGCACGAACGCAAGGAGGACGCGCCCGATGGCCGTCGTCACCATGAAGAACCTGCTCGACTCCGGAGTGCACTTCGGACACCAGACCCGGCGCTGGAACCCGAAGATGAAGCGGTTCATCTTCACCGAGCGCAACGGCATCTACATCATCGATCTGCAGCAGACCATTGGCTACATCGACCGCGCCTACGAGTTCGTCAAGGAGACGGTCGCCCACGGCGGCACCGTCCTGTTCATCGGCACCAAGAAGCAGGCCCAGGAAGCGATCGCCGAGCAGTCCACCCGGGTCGGCATGCCCTATGTCAACCAGCGCTGGCTCGGCGGCATGCTCACCAACTTCTCCACCGTCTACAAGCGGCTGCAGCGCCTGAAGGAACTCGAGGCGATGGAGGAGAACGGCTGGGAGGGCACCGCCACCAAGAAGGAGCAGCTCATCCTGACCCGCGAGAAGGTCAAGCTCGAGCGCACCCTGGGCGGTATCCGCGAGATGACCAAGACGCCGAGCGCGGTCTGGATCGTCGACACCAAGAAGGAGCACCTGGCGGTCGCCGAGGCGCACAAGCTCAACATCCCGGTCATCGCCATCCTGGACACCAACTGCGACCCGGACGAGGTCGACTACAAGATCCCGGGCAACGACGACGCGATCCGCAGCGCCGGACTGCTGACCAGGGTGATCGCCGACGCGGTCGCCGAGGGCCTGATGGCCCGGGCCGGCATGGCCGCCAACGCCGGTCGCGACGAGAAGCCCGAGCCTGGCGTGCTGGCAGCCGACGAGCCGCTGGCCGACTGGGAGACCGAGCTGCTGAAGCCGACCCAGACGCCGGATGCCGCACCCGCGTCCGCACCTGCCGAAGCGACCGCACCTGCCGAAGCGACCGCCCCGGCCGAGACCGCAACCTCGACGGCTCCGGCTGCGCCGACCGCCCCCGCTGACGCCGCCGCACCTGCCGAGACGACCGCACCTGCCGAGACGACCGCACCTGCCGACACGACCGCACCTGCCGACACGGCCGCTCCGGCCGAGACCGCAACCTCGACGGCTCCGGCTGCACCTGCCGAAGCGGCTGCACCTGCCGAAGCGACCGCACCGGCCCAAGCGACCGCACCGGCCGAAGCGACCGAGGCCACCGCTCCTGCCGAAGCGATCGACGCCACCCCCGATGGCACCGCGGCGCAAGCACCGGCCGGCACCGCGGACGCCGCTCCGGCTTCCTGACAAGCACTGCCTGCGCAGGCAAACCCGCCGGGGAGGGCGTCCGTCTCGAGGAGACCGGGCGCCCTCGCCATGGGAAAGCCGCCGCACCTACCTCCAGATCCAGTTCGACAGACGAGAGACGGGACACATACGAGATGGCAATCAGTGCCGCCGACGTGAAGAAGCTCCGGGACGCCACCGGCGCCGGCATGATGGATGCGAAGAAGGCCCTCGAAGGCGCTGACGGTGACTTCGACAAGGCCGTGGAAGAACTGCGGATCAAGGGTGCCGGCAAGGCCGCCAAGCGCGGCGCCGAGCGTGAGACCAGCAACGGCCTGGTCGCCGCCGCCGAGAACGCGATGATCGAGCTGGCCTGCGAGACCGACTTCGTTGCCAAGAACGAGCAGTTCCAGTCGCTGGCCGCTGACATCGTCGCCCACTTCGTCGGCTCGCCGGCCACCGACGCCCAGTCGCTGCTGGCCGAGACGCTGGTCGACGGCAAGACCGTGGCCGAGAACATCGAGGCGCTCAACGCGGTGATCGGCGAGAAGATCGAGTTGCGCCGCGCGGTCAAGCTCGACGGCAAGGTCGCGACCTACCTGCACCGCAAGTCCAGCGACCTGCCGCCGCAGGTCGGCGTGCTGGTCGCCTTCGAAGGCGATGACGTCGCCGCCGCCCGCGGCGCCGCGATGCAGGTTGCCGCGCTCAAGGCGCAGTACCTGACCCGCGAGGACGTGCCCAGCGAGACGATCGAGAACGAGAAGCGGATCGCCGAGGCCACCGCCCGCGAGGAGGGCAAGCCCGAGGCCGCGCTGTCCAAGATCGTCGAGGGCCGCCTGAACGGTTTCTTCAAGTCCGAGGGTGGCGTGCTGCTCGAGCAGTCAGCCGTCCAGGACAACAAGAAGACGGTCAAGGCGATGCTGGACGAGGCCGGCGTCAAGGTCACCGGTTTCGCCCGGTTCGAGGTCGGCGCAGCCTGACCAACCCCTGATCCGACCGAGCCGTTGTCCGCCATTCGGGCCATGATGAGGCAGGATCGTCAGGGAACGGCATTACGACGAGAGGGGCCGTCATGACCGATACCGGACAGGCGGCCCTTCTGTCGTCTGTGAACCCGGGCTCCGCGCCCGCCGCGGCCGGCCGCCGTCCCGAGCGCAACGTCTACCGGCGGGTGATGCTGAAGCTGTCCGGCCAGGTGTTCGGCGGTGGCGAGGTCGGCGTCGACCCCGATGTGGTGGCCTCGATCGCCCGCCAGATCTCCGAGGTGAACGAGTCCGGCACCCAGGTCGCGGTGGTGGTCGGCGGCGGCAACTTCTTCCGCGGCGCCGAGCTCAGCCAGCGCGGCATGGACCGGGACCGGGCCGACTACATGGGCATGCTGGGCACCGTGATGAACTGCCTGGCCCTGCAGGACTTCCTGGAGAAGGCCGGCGTGCCGACCCGGGTGCAGACCGCGATCACGATGGGCCAGGTCGCTGAGCCCTACGTCCCGCGCCGGGCCGAGCGGCACCTGGAGAAGGGCCGGGTCGTCATCTTCGGCGCCGGCGCCGGTATGCCGTACTTCTCCACCGACACCGCCGCCGCGCAGCGAGCGCTGGAGATCGGCTGCAACGTGCTGCTGATGGGCAAGAGCGGCGTGGACGGTGTCTATGACGCCGACCCTCGGACCAACCCGGACGCCGTCAAGTTCGACACGATCAGCTACGACGAGGTGCTCAGCCGCGGACTGCAGGTCGCCGATGCCACCGCCTTCAGCCTGTGCAAGGACAATGGAATGCCGATCGTGGTGTTCGATCTCGCTGATGGCAACATCGCAAGGGTGATCCGTGGCGAGAAGATCGGCACCCTGGTCGGCCCAGAGGACTGACGTTCGGCCTGCCCCGGCCGCACCCGCTAGAACCAGGAGATGGACGTGATCGACGAGACGCTCTTCGAAGCCGAGGAGAAGATGGAGAAGGCGGTCACCGTTCTGCGCGATGACCTGACCAGCCTCCGGACCGGCCGGGCGTCGGCGAGCAGCTTTGCCCGGATCAACATCGAGTACTACGGCGCCATGACCCCGCTTCCGCAGCTGGCCTCGGTCAGCACGCCGGAGGCCCGGATGGCCGTCATCAAGCCCTATGACGCCAGCCAACTGCAGGCCATCGAGAAGGCCATCCGCAACAGCGACCTGGGCGTGAACCCGAGCAACGACGGCAACCTGATCCGGGTGATCTTCCCGCAGCTGACCGAGGAGCGCCGGCGCGAGCTGGTCAAGGTCGCCAGGCACAAGGGCGAGGAAGCCAAGGTCTCGATCCGGGCGGTCCGCCGGCACGCCAACGACACCTTCGGCAAGCTGGTCAAGGACAAGGACAGCGAGGTCGGCGAGGACGACGCGCACCGCGCCGAGGCCGAGCTGCAGAAGGTGACCGACAAGTACGTGGCTGCGGTGGACGACCTGGTCAAGCACAAAGAAGCCGAGCTGCTCGAGGTCTGATGACCGATCGCGACGAACCGCCGGCCGACGCGCAGAAGCCGCCCGCCTCGACCGGTCGGCACGGCGGGGGTACCGGCCTGTCCGTGGCGGAGCTGATCGCCCGGTCGGGCGCAGCCTCGCCCGGAGCAGGCCCACGGCTGTCCCGGTCGGCCCGGCACTCCGGCCAGGATGCCGACATCTCGCAGAACGCCGCGGCTGCCGCGTCGGCCATGCCAGCCACTACGGCCGGTTCCGGATTCGGCCCCGCCGAGGCAAGCCTTACGGCCGGTCCCGCCGCGGCGAGCCCTACGGCCGGTCCGGCCGAGGCGAGCCCCGCGGCCGGTCCCGCAGCGGCGAGCCCTACGGCCGGTCCGGCCGAGGCGAGTCCCGGGGCCGGTCCCGCCGCGGCGGCACCGGCCCGGCACTTGCGCATTGTCGAGGCACTGCGCTCCGGCGGCTCCGGCAAGCCGGCCCGAGGTGGGCTGGCGCTGGTGGAACCGCCGGCCGGCCGGCCGGACACCGCGGCGGCCAGCACCGCCCGCCCCAGCACCGTGACTCCAGATCCCGACACCTCCGAAGCACCCGGCAGCACCGGGCTCGGCACCGCCCCCAGCCGCAACGGCCGGCACCCCGCAGGCTCGCCGGCCAGGA
>DASZEI010000019.1:0-4261 GCA_035940975.1 Jatrophihabitans sp.
GATCGTCACGGGGTGGCGGATCATGCCCGCCTCGGAGCGCTTGACCGTGTCGACCTGCGCCGCCTGGTCCTCGATGGACTGGTTGCGGTGCAGGATGCCGATGCCGCCCTGGCGGGCCATCGCGATCGCCAGCCGCGCCTCGGTGACGGTGTCCATCGCCGCCGACACCAGCGGCAGCTGCAGGGTGATATTGCGCGAGAGCCGGGCGGAGGTGTCGACCTCGCTCGGGATCACGTCGGTCGGCCCCGGCAGCAACAGCACGTCGTCGAACGTGAGGCCGAGGGTGGCGAATTTGGCTGGCACGCCCCCGCCCTGATCGGGCACGCTATAGCCGGCAACGGCGTCGGCTGCGCTGTGCTCGGGGGGTGCGGTGGTCTCAGGGTCTGTCGGGTGGTTGGTGGTCACGCGAACTCCTCGATGCCGGTAACCCATCCTAGTGGCGGGCCGGGGCCGACCCCCGGTTCAGCGCTCCGCGGGTGAGCAAAACCTCAGGGCAGGATCAGGGTCTTCCCCACTGCCTCCTTTCCTACGATCCGGAAGTCTCTACCTCGCAACCTGGAAGCATCCCGGCCCGGCCACGCCCGCGGGCCTGACACCACCCGAAAGGCACCTCATGAATTCGCCCGTCAGCACCCCGTTCGGGACCGACCCAGCCGGGACCAACCCGCCGGCAACCGAGCCAGCCGGCACCACGCCGGCGGCGGTCAACCAGCCGGCCGGCGTGCCGATCGCAACCCCCGGGCAGCGCGGCATCGCCGCCCAGGCGGTCAACCTCAGCAAGATCTACGGCAGCGGCGACACCCAGGTCCGGGCCCTGAACGCGGTCTCGGCGGACTTCGTCCGGGGCGAGTTCACCGCGATCATGGGCCCGTCCGGTTCGGGCAAGTCCACCCTGATGCACTGCCTGGCCGGCCTGGACACCGCCAGCTCGGGCTCGGTGCGGATCGGCGACACCGAGCTGACCGGCCTGTCGGACAAGAAGATGACCCAGCTCCGGCGGGACCGGATCGGCTTCGTCTTCCAGGCGTTCAACCTGGTGCCGACCCTGACGGCGCTGGAGAACATCACGCTGCCGATGGACATCGCCGGCAGGCGCCGCAGCGCCGAGGACCAGGCCTGGCTGACGTCGGTCATCGACACCCTGGGACTGGGCGACCGGCTGGGCCACCGGCCCTCGGAACTGTCCGGCGGCCAACAGCAGCGGGTGGCCTGCGCCCGGGCACTGGCCGGCCGTCCGGAGATCATCTTCGGTGACGAGCCGACCGGCAACCTGGACTCGCGGTCCTCCGGCGAGGTGATGGGGATCCTGCGCAGCTCCGTCAGCCAGCTGGGCCAGACCGTCGTGATCGTCACGCACGACCCGCGGGCGGCCAGTTACGCCGACCGGGTGGTCTTCCTGGCTGACGGCCAGATCGTCGACGAGATGCGCGACCCCACCGCCGACTCGGTGCTGGACCGCATGAAGAACCTCGAGCAGATCTGAGATGGCAACCGCATCCGCCACCCTGACCAGACCCGGTGACCCGAGCGGTGACCGGCAAACCGTCCCAGCCGCCAAGCCGGGCTCCGCGATGCGCAAGGTGTCGCTGCGCAACCTGGCCGCGCACAAGGTCCGGCTGGCCCTCACCGTGCTGTCCGTGGTGCTCGGCACCGCCTTCGTAGCCGGCTCCTTCGTCTTCACCGACACCCTGCAGCGCACCTTCAACGGCATCTTCAACGATGTCGCGGTGGGCGTGGACGTCCGGGTCTCGGCGCCGGACGAGAACAGCAGCGGCGTCCCGCTGGCCGACCTGGACCGGCTGCGAGCGGTACCCGGCGTCCGGGCGGTCGAGCCCGGCATCACCGGCCAGATCGTGCTGCTCGGCTCGGACGGCAAGGCCGTCAAGGGTGGCGGCGCGCCCAGCCTCGGGCTGTCCTACCTGCCGAAGGAGCAGCAGATCGGCGACGAGTTCACCTTCAAGTCCGGCGCGCCCCCGGCCCGGCCCGGTGAGATCGCGCTCAACGCCGGCGCAGCCAGGCTGGGCAAGCTGAGCGTGGGCTCGCACACCAAGGTGCTGGTGCCTTCGCAAGGCATCCTGGACGTGACGCTGACCGGCATCTACGCCACCGAGACGGAGACCGGCGGCTACATCGGCGCCCTGTTCACGCAGCCGCAGGCCTTGCAGTTGTTCACCGACGGCAAGCACGTCGGTTACGTGGACCTGGCGGGCACCGGCGTCTCCCAGGACGAGCTGCGCGACCGGGTCGCCCAGGCGCTGCCGGAGCTGAAGGCCAAGACCGGCGAGCAGGTCCGCCACGACATCAAGCAGGACATCAACAATGCCCTGAAGTTCATCAACTACTTCCTGCTCGCCTTCGGGGCGATCGCGCTGCTGGTCGGCACCTTCATCATCTACAACACGTTCTCGATGCTGGTGGCGCAGCGGCTGCGCGAGCTGGCGCTGCTCCGGGCGGTCGGCGCCAGCCGCCGCCAGGTCAGCCGCTCGGTGCTGCTGGAGGCCGCCCTGGTCGGGCTGGTAGGCAGCGCCATCGGCATCGCCGGCGGCGTGGGCCTGGCCTACGGGTTGCGGGCGCTGCTCAACAGCTTCAACGTCGGGCTGCCCTCCGGCGCCCTGCAGCTGCGGCCGCGCACGGTGCTGATCGCGCTGGCCATCGGGGTCGGCGTCACCATGTTCAGCGCCTACTCCCCCGCCAGGCGGGCTGCCAAGATCGCCCCGGTGGCGGCGATGCGCGAGGAGTTCGCCTCGACCGGCACGTCGTTGCGCCGGCGCACCACGCTCGGGGCGGTGGCCGGCCTGCTCGGCGCGCTTGGCCTGATCGCCGGTGGCACCGCCGAGCCCGGCGGCGGCGCGGCCGGCCTGATCGGGCTCGGCGCACTCGGACTGATCCTGGGCGTGCTGCTCGGAGCGCCCGCGCTGTCCAGGCCGGTGATCGGTGTGATCGGCGCTGGCCTGGGTCCGGCGTTCGGCACGACCGGCCGGCTGGCCCGGACCAACGCGGTTCGCAATCCCCGGCGCACAGCGGCCACCGCCTTCGCGCTGACCCTGGGCCTGATGCTGGTCACCACCATCGCGGTGTTCGGTGCCTCGACCAAGAAGAGCATCAACGGCCTGATCGACAACGGGGTCACCGCCGACTACATCCTCACCGGACCGGATGCCATCGGGGTGCCGGTGGCGGCCGCACCGGCGGCGGCCAAGGTCAGCGGAGTGACCGCCACGGTGGCACTGCACCCGGTACAGGTGAAGATCGACGGCGAGACCCAGTTCGGCACCGGCGTGGACGGTCCGCTGGCCGAGGTGCTGCGCTACCGGATCCTGCAGGGCAGCGCCGACCTGAGCGGGCACAACCTGCTGGTGTCGCAGAAGTGGGCCCAGGACAACAACTACCGGCTCGGCAGCACCGTGGCGATGCTGACCGCGGACCAGAAGACCGTCAGCAGCACGGTCAGCGGCATCTACGACGACAGCCAGCTGCTGGGCAACTGGCTCGCCTCGGGCAGCCTGTACCGCGAGTTGACCCCGAGCCGGACGCTGAGCGATGAGGTGGTGCTGATCAAGGCCGCGCCGGGCAGCGACCTGGCCGCCCTGCGGACCGGGCTGGAGCGCGCCACCGATCCGCTGGTGGTGGTGCAGGTGCAGGACCGGGAGGAGTTCAAGGGCGAGGGGGCCAGCCGGATCAACGCGCTGCTGGCGGTGCTCTACGGACTGCTGGCGCTGGCCATCGTGATCGCGGTGCTGGGCATCATCAACACCCTGGCGCTGTCGGTGGTGGAGCGCCGCCGCGAGATCGGCATGCTGCGGGCGGTGGGCGTGCTCCGACCGCAGCTGCGGCGCACCATCTACCTGGAGTCGATGCTGATCGCGGTCTTCGGGGCGATCGTCGGGGTGGCCCTGGGGCTGACCTTCGGCACGCTGTTCGTCCGGACGTTGCGCGAGCAGGGCCTGGACCAGGTCTCGGTGCCGGTCGGCCAGGCGGTGCTGATGCTGGTGCTGGCCGGGGTGGTCGGCGTGCTGGCGGCGCTGTGGCCGGCCGCCAGGGCCGCCCGGACACCGCCGCTGGCCGCGATCGCAGACCTCTGAGGCCGGCGCATTGTCGCGGGCCGTGGCCGGCCTGCTACCTCCAGTGGGTGGCAGGCCGGCCCTCCCGCGTGCCCGGGGCTGGCGGGTTCGCGGAAAAATCGGCCAGAAAAGAATTGTCAAGAATTGGAACGGACCGGCCAACGAGCGTTACCGTTGACGGGTGACCTCTCGCGACTCGT
>DASZEI010000020.1:0-8690 GCA_035940975.1 Jatrophihabitans sp.
GCCGCGGCGCGATCCAGGGCGTCCGGCGCCACCACCAGATCCGGGGCCAGCCGCAACACCCGCCCGGTGCGGGCCGCGGCCGCCAGGTCCTTGACCCCGAGTCCCAGCTCGGCCAGCTCGCTGCGCTCCGGGGCGTCGAAGGGATTCCTCGCCAGCCGCTCGTCGACCAGCCGCAGCGACCGCTCGGCCGCCGCCAGGCTAGGACTCGCCTCCGGCCGGCCGATCCGGCCACCGGCGGCGCGCAGCCCGAGCTCGTCGACGAGTTCGGCCAGCAGTTTCGGCTCGGGCAGCCCGAGGGCCTGCCGGGCGGCGTCCTCGCTGATCGCCGGTTGCAACGGGTCGGCGGCGGCGTGCCGGTCCACCGCGGCCAGCAGGGCATCGCGCCAGCGTTGCCAGGCGGCCGGATCGATCAGCCAGTCGCCGCGCACCAGGATGCCGCCGGTGTCGGTGACCGGCACGCCGAGCATTGCCAACCGGGCGCGGCTGACCGCGCCGCGCCGGCGGACCTGGCCGGCAAGCCCCGCAGCCGTGCCGTCGGCCAGCTCGGCGCCCCGAGCCCGGGCCGAGCCGCGCCTGGTGAGTACCGGCGGGTCGGCGTCGAGCACCCGCACGCCGGCGGTGATGCTCTGCTCGCCGGGATCGCGCAGCACCGCCCGGTCACCGGCCTGCACCGGGATCGGCCGGGCCAGGCTGAGCCGGGCGGTGACGGCTCCGTTCGTGCTCGCGGTGCTGTCGTTGCCTGCGGTGCTGTCGCTGCCGAGCAGTCGCAGCCGGACCGGGATCGAGGCGGAGCCGATGTGCAGCACCTGCTGGCTGTGCGGCTCGGCCAGCAGCGGGTCCAGCGCCACGTCCAGGCTGTCGCTGGCCCACCAGGCACCGGGGGTGAGCAGGCAGTCCCCCCGTCCGACCCGGTGCCGCTCCACCGACCGCAGGTTCACCGCCACCCGGGCGACCGCCTCCACCCGGTCGGTGCGGCTGGCCAGTTGCTGCAACCCGCGGACCACCACCGTCCGGCCGGCCAGTTCCAGCTCGTCGCCGACCGCGATCCGGCCGGCGCCCAGCGTTCCGGTGACCACCGTGCCGCTGCCCCGGACCGTGAACGCCCGGTCCACCCACAGCCGCACCCGCTCGTCCGGGTCCGGCGCGGGCAGGCCGCTGACCAGGTGCTGCAGCGCGGCCCGCAGCTGGTCCAGGCCGGCCCCGGTCTCGCCCGAGACCGCCACCGCCGGCACCGTGCCCAGGCTGGACCGGGCTATCCGCTGCTGGGCGTCGGCCAACACCGCCGCGGTCTGTGCGGGGCTGGCCAGGTCGCTGCGGGTCACCGCGATCAGGCCGTGCCGGATGCGGAGCGCGTCGATGGCGTCCAGGTGCTCCGAGGTCTGGCGGCGCCAGCCCTCGTCGGCGGCGATCACCAGCAGCACGGCCGGCACCGGGCCGACGCCGGCCAGCATGTTGGTCACGAACCGCTGATGGCCGGGGACGTCGACGAAGGCCAGCTGCTCGCCGGAAGCCAGCGTCGTCCAGGCGAAGCCCAGGTCGATGGTCATGCCGCGGCGGCGCTCCTCGGCCCACCGGTCGGGCTCCATCCCGGTCAGCGCCCGGACCAGCCGGGACTTGCCGTGGTCGACGTGGCCGGCGGTGGCGATCACCCGCATCAACGCGAGGCCCCTTCTCCGGTGGCCGGGTTCCCCGCGAGGTTGCCGGCGGCAGCCCGGACGGCAGCGATCAGCGCGCCCTCCTCGGCCTCGTCGACGCAGCGCAGGTCGAGCAGGCAGCGGCCGCGCTCCAGCCTGCCGATCACGGCCGGCTCTGCTGCCCGCAGCGCCTGGGCGTAGCTCTCCGGCAGCGCCACCGCCCAACCCGGCAGCTCCAGGCCAGGCGCGCCACCGCCGCCGACCGCACCGGCGCTGGGCACCACCTCAACCGGGCCGTCCACCCGTCCCGCGCCGTCGACGTTCGCGCCGTCGGGGCCGGCGAGCAGCGCGGCAGCCACCCGCTCGCAGCGGCGGCGCAGCACGTCCGGATCGGCGTGCAGGTAGCGCTCGGTCGGGGTGGCGGGCCCGGTCACGCTGGCCTCGACGGCGGCCAGTGTCAGCTTGTCCACCCGCAGCGCCCGGGCCAGCGGGTGCCGGCGCAGCCGCTCCACCAGCTCGGCGCGGCCGAAGACCAGTCCGGCCTGTGGGCCGCCGAGCAGCTTGTCACCGCTGCAGGTCACCAGGTCGGCTCCGGCCAGCAGGCTGCCGGTGACGTCCGGCTCGTCGGGCAGCAGCGGATCCGGCCGCAGCAGCCCGCTGCCGATATCGGCGATCACCGGCACCGGAAGGGTCGCCAGCTCGCCGATGCCGGCGCCGGCGGTGAAGCCGTCGATCCGGAAGTTACTGGGATGGACCTTGAGCACGCAGCCGGTCAGCGGGCCGAGCGCCCCGGCATAGTCGACGAGGCCGGTGCGGTTGGTGGTGCCGACCTCGCGGATCCGGGCGCCGGCGGACTCGATGAGTTCCGGCAACCGGAACCCGTCGCCGATCTCGACCAGCTCGCCCCGGCTGATCACCACTTCGCGGCCGCCGGCCAGCGCGGTGACGGCCAGCAGCACGGCGGCCGCGCCGTTGTTGACGACCAGCACGGCTTCGGCGGCCGGCACCGCCTGCCCCAGCGCCGCCAGCACCCCCCGGCCGCGCCGGGCCCGCTGCCCGCTGGCCAGGTCGAACTCGACGTCGAGGTAGCCCGCGGCCCGCTGCACCGCCTGCGCCGCCGACTCCGACAGCCTGGCCCGGCCGAGGTTGGTGTGCAGCACCACGCCGGTGGCGTTCAGCACCGGGTTCAGCGAGCTGGCCGAGGCCGGCAACCGGGCCAGCACGGCCGGCACCGCCTGGTCCGGGGTCAGCTCGCCGTCCCGGATCAGCTGCTGCACGGCGAGCACGGTGGCCTTGATCCGGACGCCGCCGAGCCGGCCGGTCGCCTCGGCCAGCCGCGGGTCGGCCAGCAGCACGTCGGTGCGGGGCACCTGCCGGCGCGGATCGGTCACGGTGCTCCCTTCCGACTGCTGCGTACTGGGTGGTACTGAGCGGAGGCGGACGGGAATCGAACTCGCCAAGCCGAGGTACTCGACTTCACCGGTTTTGAAGACCGGGAGGGCCACCAGGCACCTGTACGCCTCCGTGAGCCACGCTAGCCGTCCGATGATCAGCTCCGGTGATCAGCTCCAGTGATTAGCCTCGACAGGGTGACCATCGCGACCCATCGCTTGACCCAGTACGCCCACGGTGGCGGCTGTGCCTGCAAGATCCCGCCCGGCGAGCTGGAGGCGATCGTGGCCGGCCTGATCCGGCCCGGTTCTGCCGACCTGCTGGTGGGCCTCGATGACGGGGACGACGCCGCGGTGGTGCGGATCGACGGCAGCACCGCGGTGCTGAGCACGGCCGACTTCTTTACCCCGGTGGTCGACGACGCCTACGACTTCGGCCGGATCGCCGCCGCGAACGCGCTCTCGGACATCTATGCGATGGGCGGCCGGCCGGTGCTGGCAATCAACCTGGTGGGCTGGCCGCGCGACCTGCTGCCCACCGAGCTGCTGCGCGAGGTGCTGCGCGGCGGCCTCGACATCGCGGCCGGGGCGGGCTGCCCGGTGGCGGGCGGGCACAGCATCGACGATCCGGAGCCCAAGTACGGCCTGGCGGTCACTGGTGTCGCCGACCCGGACCGGTTGCTGCGCAACGACGCCGCCCGGGCCGGCCAGCCGATCACGCTGACCAAGCCGCTGGGGGTCGGGGTGCTCAACAACCGGCACAAGGCCACCGGCGAGGTGTTCGAGCAGGCGATCGCATCCATGGTGGCGTTGAACGCCGACGCCTGCGCCGCCGCGCTGGAGGCCGGGCTGAGCGCCGCGACCGACGTCACCGGCTTCGGGCTGCTCGGCCACCTCTACAAGATGGCCCGCGCGTCCGGGGTCACCGCAGTCATCGATGCCGCGGCAGTGCCCTACCTGGACGGTGCCCAGCAGGCGCTGGCCGACGGCTTCGTCAGCGGCGGCACCCGGCGCAACCTGGCCTGGGTCGCGCCGCACCTGCACGCGTCGGTGGCCGAGGACGAGCTGCTGCTGTTGGCCGATGCCCAGACCAGCGGCGGCCTGCTACTGGCCGGCGAGATCGCGCACGGCGGCGCGACCGGACTCGGCCCCCGAGGCGCGGTGATCGGCGAGTTCATCCCCCGCGCCGACACCGTCCTGCAGGTCCGCTGACCGGATGGGAGAACGCGTCAAGTTCTAGAACGGGACGTCGTAGACCACGTTCCTCGATTCAGGGGTGCCGGCTGCGCTGCGCCAAGTCAGGCTGATCTCCGGGCTGCGATCCAAATTCCCGGCAGTCATCACCATCACCTGATAGTGCCCGGGAATCATCTCCCATTCGGTGGGACTACTGAACTTGCGGAGTCACTGGTGAGGCGTACCTCCCACGCACTTTCAAAACCAACATTGGCGAGAGTGAACTCGTTACGGCTGCTCTGTCGCGCCGTCCACGTGACGCCATTCGAGCCGGTTGCGGCGAGAGGTTCGGCGATAGGCTGAGGGGCACTATCGGAAGATCCATCACTCATGCGCTCATTCCTCCTTCGACGGCGGACATCTGAAGTGACGTGACCTTATAGCGGCTAGCTCCCGATCATGCTGAAATTGCGGGATCTCGCCGGTCGATGACGGCGCGGCGACACCGGTCGAGGCGTTCGCGCAGGCAGTGGGAGGTATCAGGCGCCGGCCGACTCGCCGCGCTCGATCCGCTGCCGCTGCGGCACCACGGTGTACTTCGGGTCGCGGGCCGAGGCCTGGCCGGCCTCGAAGATGCCGAACCGCGTGCACGCCGAACCCGCCATCAGACAAGCTCCCGACAGTGCCGCGGCAAGGCGATTCCGCCCCCCGAACAGCGAACCGAAAGCGCCCAGCACGGTCAGGGTCTTGCTGGCCCGCATCAGCACCCCGCCGGTGCCCTGATGCAGCGGCTCGGCGGTGATGCCCATCGACGCTTCCATCGCGCGCTCCACGCCCAGCTCCAGCAGCGCGCCGCCGAGAGCAAGCCGGCGAGCCGGACCGGCCTCGGACACCGGCGCCAGCAGCATGCCCAGGCCACCGGAAGCCGCCGCCGCTGAGCCGACGAACACGAACGGCAGGTGCTTGCGGGCCGAACTCCAGGTCGGCGTGGAGGTATGGGTCAGCAGCACCGCGGTGTACGAGGCCACCGCGGGCGCCACCACCGCGGCGCCGAGCCCGGCGGGCCCCGCCAGCCGGCCGAGCAGCCGGATCGGCGGCCGGACCGAGCACGGCAGCCGGCCGGCCAGCGGGGTGAGCAACTCCGCCGCGCCCGCCGCACCGGCCAGCGGGCCGTAGACGGTCAGGATCCAGGTGCCGACCGACATCGGCGAGGTGGGTTTGGCGACCCGCAGCATGTTGACGAACCGGGACGGCCGGCCCAGGTCGTGCACCAGGGCGGCGAAGCTGACGCTGATCGCGGTCAGCGCCGAGATCCGGCCGGCCCGCCGCAGCACCGGACGCCCGGTCAGCCCGGCACCGGCGCCCAGCAGCGACGAGCCGGCAGCCAGCCCGCCGAGAAACAGGTACGCCGGGATGTCGGCCTCCCACGGCGAGGCCTTGACCACCGGCCGGCCGTAGTAGGAGGTGAACACCGCGTCGGGCACCATCTGGTGCTCGTCCCGACGGCGCTTGCCGATCCGACGGCGGCGGTCACGGATCCCGTCCTGCGACTGCACCGGCTGATCGGCGCGCCCCTCGGCGGCCAGCTCGGCCCCGTGCTGGCTCACCCCCGGCCTCCGAGGAAGGCCGCGACGGCGCCGGCGAGCAGGCCGGCCGCGGCCATAGCGGCATGCCGCCACATCTGAGTCAGGTCCCGGGTCGGCACCACCGGGTCCGGCGGCAGGCCGTACACCTCCGGCTCGTCCAGCAGCAGGAAGAAGGCGCCGGCGCCACCCACCCCGTCGTCCGGGCTGTCGCCGTACAGCCGCGCCGAACCGACGCCCTGGGAGTGCAGCGCCTCGACCCGGGCGGCGGCCCGCTCGCGCAGCTCGTCCAGGTCGCCGAACTGGATCGACTCGGTGGGGCAGGCCTGCGCGCAGGCCGGCGTCTTGCCGGCGCCCAGCCGGTCGTAGCAGAGCGTGCACTTCTGCGCGATGCCGACGTTCTTGGTGCCCTGCTCCCCGACCCGGCGGTCGATCACCCCGAACGGGCAGGCCGGCACGCAGTAGCCGCAGCCGTTGCAGATGTCCTCCTGCACCACGACGGTGCCGAACTCGGTACGGAACAGCGAACCGGTCGGGCAGACGTCCAGGCAACCGGCGTGCGTGCAGTGCTTGCAGACGTCGGAGGACATCAGCCACCGGAAGTCGGTGGCCGAGTCCGGGCTCATCGCCTCGCCGGGCTTCACGGTGCTCGGCATGCCCAGGCTGACCGTGTTGCCGGCGGGCGTTCGCGGCTGCTCGATGAAGGCCACGTGCCGCCAGGTCGAAGCGCTCAACGAGCCGGTGTTGTCGTAGGAGGAGCCGAGCAGGTTGAAGCCGTCGTCGGGGACCCCGTTCCATTCCTTGCAGGCCACCTCGCAGGCCTTGCAGCCGATGCACACCGAGGTGTCGGTGAAGAATCCCTTGCGCGGCTGGGACTCCTGCCAACCGGCGTCAGCAGCCGGGTCGTGCAGCGGACCGGACAGGCTGGGCATCAGTCCTCCTGCGATTCGGCCGTGGTGACCGGGGTGCGCCTGGTGTTGCCGGTCTCGACGGTGATCCCGGCGCGGCGGTGGTAGTCGGAGACGAAGCGGAGCAACGCCGGTCCGGTCGGGCGGCGGCCGGGACGGATGTCGCAGCTGGCCACCTTGGTCTCCTGGATGTGGACGTTCGGATCCAGGGTGACCCCGAACAGGTCGTTGGCCGAGTCGCCACTGACCAGCGCCGAGCTGCCGACACCCCAGTGGTAGGGCAGCCCGATCTGGTGCATCTGCTTGCCGTCGATCAGCAACGGCACCATCCGCTCGGTGACCAGCACCCGGGCCTCGATGGCGGTGCGGGCGGTGACGATGGTGGCCCAGCCGAGGTGGCTCAGCCCGCGCTCGCGAGCCAGCTGCGGCGACACCTCGCAGAAGAACTCCGGCTGCAGCTCGGAGAGGTAAGGCAGCCACCGGCTCATGCCGCCGGCGGTGTGGTGCTCGGTGAGCCGGTAGGTGGTGAACAGGTAGGGAAAGACGTCGGAGTGCGGCTCGGGCGGCGACGGGTTCTGCAGGTTGTCCGGCCGCGGAAAGACCTGCCGGGTCGGGTTGGCCTGCTGCCGGTACATCGGGTTGCGCACCGGCGACTCGGCCGGCTCGTAGTGGGTCGGCAGCGGGCCGTCCAGCAGGCCCTCGGGCGCGTACAGCCAGGCCTTGCCGTCGGACTGCATGATGAAGGCGTCGTCACCGGCCAGGCCGGCGGCACCCGGGGTGCCCGGCTCCGGCCGGTAGGACGGCGCCTTGTCGGCCGGGAAGTCGGGCACATCGTGGCCGGTCCACTTCTGCTGCTCGGCGTCCCACCAGACGTAGGCCTTGCGCTCGCTCCACGGCTTGCCGTCCGGATCGGCGGCGGCCCGGTTGTAGAGGGTGCGCCGGTTGGCCGGCCACGCCCAGCCCCATTCCAGCGCCACCCAGTCCTGCTCCTTGCCCGGCTTGCGGCGGGCGGCCTGGTTCACCCCGTCGGCGTAGACGCCGCAGTAGATCCAGCAGCCGCCCGAGGTGGAGCCGTCCGGCTTCATCTCGGTGTAGAGCGTCAGCGGCTGGCCGGCCTTCTCGCCGGTCAGGTGGCTGCCGTTGATCTCGCGCAGCACCGCATCCGCCGACGGGTCGCCCTCGGCGTCGACCGGGTAGTCCCAGGTCAGGTCGAGGATCGGGCGGTCCCGCTCCTCGGTGGAATCGGCCAGCCGCTCGCGGATCTTGCGGCCGAGGTGGAAGAAGAAGTGCAGGTCGCTGCGGCAGTCATCCGGGGGCGCGACCGCCTTGTGGTGCCACTGCAGCATCCGGTGGGTCTGGGTGAAGGTGCCGTCCTTCTCCACGTGCGAGGCGGCCGGGAAGAAGAACACCTCGGTGTCGATGTCGGAGGTCTTCAGCTCCCCGGTCTCGATCTCGGGGCCGTCCTTCCAGAACGTCGCCGACTCGATCAGGTTCAGGTCGCGCACGACCAGCCATTTCAGATGCGCCATGCCCAGCCGCTGCATCTTGCCGTGCGCCGAGCCGACCGCAGGGTTCTGGCCGAGCAGGAAATAGCCCTCGATCTTGTCCTCGAGCATGTCGAGCACGGTCTGGTAGGTGCCGTGGTCCCCGGTCAGTTTGGGCAGGTAATGAAAGGCGAATTCGTTCTCCGGCGTGGCCGCCTCGCCCCAGTAGGACTTCAGCAGGCTGACCGTGTAGGACTCGGCCTCGGCCCAGAAGCCCTTCTGATCGGTGCTGCGGACGGTGTCGAGGTAGGACGCCAGGTCGTCGTGCTCACCCACCTTGGGCATCGGCAGGTAGCCCGGCAGCAGGTTGAACAGCGTCGGGATGTCGGTCGAGCCCTGGATGCTGGCGTGCCCCCGCAGGGCCATGATCCCGCCGCCGGGCCGTCCCATGTTCCCCAGCAACAACTGGATGATCGCCGATCCGCGGATGTACTGCACGCCCACCGTGTGATGC
>DASZEI010000021.1:0-7685 GCA_035940975.1 Jatrophihabitans sp.
TCAGCACCGGATGCGGCAACGCCATGCCCTCGTCGTAGAAGCTCAGCAGCCGGGGAACCGCCACGATCCGCTGGTACATCTCACGCTCCTCGGCCTGCCAGGCCACCGTGTCGAGCAGGTGGTCGAAGAGGGCGTCGGCTCCACTCAGCCAGCCACGACGGACATCGAGCCAGGCCCCCGAGCTGAGCGGCTGCCGGGTGACGGTGCTGCCCAGCGGCCCGAGCGCGATGTCGTCGGCGAGGTCCAGGAGCGAGGCCTGCAGTGCCGCGGACATAGCACCAGGCTACACCGCGAATCGAACGTACGTTCGTAAGCCTGCGTCCTGGTACATCAAGGCTTTCTGGCATGATCCGATGCTCGCATCAGGCCGAAGGAACGCCCGGTGCCGGTACTACGGTCGGGCCGAGCGGTCGCGAATCACAAGCGGAAGGAGCCACCGTGCTGAGGCAGGTCGCGGAGGGTGTGCTGATCCACGAGAGCGAGTTCTGCCAGAGCAACGCCGTTGTCGTGCACGGCCGCGCTGGCGTGTTGCTCATTGACGCCGGCGTGCGCGGCGACGAAATGGCCTGCCTCGCGAACGATCTGGCCGAGTCGGGCCAGACGGTGGTGGCCGGCTTCTCGACGCACCCGCATTGGGATCACCTGCTCTGGCACGCCCGGCTCGGCCCGGCACCTCGTTACGGCACGGCGCGCGGCGCGGCCACTGTCCGAGCTCGACTGTCGGACCCGCTCTTCAAGTCCCGGATCGCGCAGCTGATACCGCCGGACCTCATCGAGCAGGTACCGCTGGACCTGCTCGGCGTCATGACCGGCTTGCCCGCCGGGACGGCGCAGATTCCTTGGGATGGCCCCCGAGTCCGGATCATCGAGCATCAGGCGCATGCCCCGGGCCATGCGGCGCTGGTGATCGAGGAACGCGGGGTTCTCGTCGCCGGCGACATGCTGTCTGATGTCCTGGTTCCGATGCTCGACCTGAACGGCACCGTTGATCCGATCGAGGACTACCTCGCCGCGCTGCGGCAGCTCGACGGCGTGGCGGGCGACGTCGATGTCCTCGTCCCCGGCCACGGGTCCGTCGGCGGAGCTGGTCAGGTACCCGCGCGGATCGACCAGGATCGGGCGTACGTGCACGCCTTGCGGGACGGCGGTGTTTCCAGCGACCCGCGGGTCGGCCCGGCTGCCAAGCCCGGCTGGGACTGGGTTAGTGGCGTGCACGCACAGCAACTCCAGGGCCTGGCCCGGAGAAACGAGGGCGGCGGGACGCCCGCCTAGCACTTCGCCTTCGATCCAAGAAGACCCTGCCACCTTCTTGACGCAAGACACCCGGCCGGCCGGCTGCCTGAGATCCGGTGCTCTCACGCGCGCACGGAGCAGGCAGTAGCGTTGCCAGCCGTGCCGAGTCTCGCCGATGTCCTCGCCGCTCTGGACGGCTGGTATCCGCCGTCGACGGCCGAGGCCTGGGACGCGGTCGGGTTGACCTGCGGTGATCCGGCGACCGGCGTCGAGCGCATCCTGCTGGCCGTCGACTGCGTGCCGGCCACCGTGGCCGAAGCGGTCGAATCCGGGGCCCAGCTGCTGATCACCCACCATCCGCTGCTGCTCTCCGGCGTGCACGGGGTGCCCGCCACCGATCCCAAGGGTGGCCTGGTGCACCGGATGATCCGGGCCGGGGTGGCGCACTTCGTCGCCCACACCAACGCCGACGTCGCCGCGGCCGGGGTGTCCCAGGCGCTGGCCGACTGCCTGGGCCTGGCTGCCACCACCCCGCTGGACCCGGATCCGGCCCCGGCGCTGGACCAGCTGACCGTCTACGTGCCGGCCGCCGACTGCGACCGGCTGATCGGCGCGCTGACCGAGGCCGGCGCCGGGGCGGTCGGCAACTACGACCAGTGCACTTTCACGGTGTCGGGCCGGGGCAGCTACCGGCCGCTACCGGGCGCGGACCCGGCCGACGGTGAGATCGGCGTGCTCACCCGCAAACCCGAGCAGGCGCTGACGGTGGTGCTGCCGCGGCACCGCCGGGCCGCCGTGCTGGCCGCGATGCGCCAGGCGCACCCGTACGAGGAGGTGGCGTTCACGCTGACCGAGCAGCCCCGGCTGGACGCCGGCACCGGCACCGGCCGGATCGGGACGCTCGCCGCGCCGATGACGCTGCGCGAGTTCACCGACCAGGTGGCGGCCCGGCTGCCCGGCACCGCCTGGGGCGTCCGGGCCGCCGGCCACCCGGATCAGCGGATCGAGAAGGTGGCGGTCTGTGGCGGCTCCGGCGCGTCCTACACCGAGCTGGCCCGGGCCCGGGGCGCCGACGCCTACCTGACCTCGGACCTCAAGCACCACGGCACCGTCGAGGCGGTCACCGAGCGCACCGGTGCGGCCGATGCCCCGATGGCACTGGTCGACGCGGCGCACTGGGCGACCGAGTGGCCCTGGCTGCCGGTGGCGGCCGGCCTGCTGCGACGGCGGTTCGGCGACGTCGAGGTGAGCGTCTCCACCGCGGTCACCGACCCCTGGACCCTGCATGCCGGCTGACTGTCACACTGGCTATCCGGGGCCTGCCCGTCCCCTCGTCCTTGCCCGAACTCGCATCGCGGAGAAAGCGGAATTTCCCACGTGATCGCTGATCCCTTCGTCCAACTGCGGCTGCTGGACCTGCAGGCGGTCGACACCGCCCTGGCCCAGCTGGCCCACCGACGGCGCAACCTGCCGGAGCTGGCCACCATCGCAGACTGCGACCAGCGCGCCGCCGGCATCCGGTCCCGGCTGGTCGACGCCGAGACCTCGCTGGCCGACCTGGCCGGAGAGCAACGCCGGCTGGAAGCCGATGTCGACACCGTCCGGCAACGGGCCGAGAAGGACCAGCGGCGGATGGCCGGGTCGGGGGTGCCGGCCAAGGAGATCGCCGGCCTGCAGCACGAGGTGACCTCGCTGGCCCGGCGGCAGGGGGTGCTGGAGGACGAGCTGCTGGAGGTGATGGAGACCCGGGAGACAGCCGAGGCCCAGGTCGAGCAGCTGCGGACCGAGCTGCAGGCGGTGCTGGCCGAGCGGTCCGCCGCTGAGGCCGCTCGGGACCAGGCGTTCGGCGAGATCGACGACACCCTCGCCACCCGCCGCGCCGAGCGCGACCGGCTCGCGGGCAGCCTGCCGGCCGACCTGCTGGCCCTCTACGACAAGGTCCGCGAGGCCAGCGGCGGCATCGGCGCGGCGATGCTGCGGCAGCGGCGCTGCGAGGGCTGCCGGCTCGAGCTGTCCGGCTCCGAGCTCGGCGAGCTCCGGGCGGCCAAGCCCGAGGACGTTGTGCGCTGCGACAACTGCCGGCGCATCCTGGTGCGCACCCACGAGTCAGGGCTGTGAGCTCGGGCGAGCGCTCGACCGGCCTTCGGGTGGTGGTGCAGGCTGACGGCGGTTCGCGCGGCAACCCGGGCCCGGCCGGTTACGGCGCGGTGGTGCTGGACGCTGAGACCGGCGCGACGCTGGCCGAGCGCAAGGCGGCCATCGGCATCGACACCAACAACGTCGCCGAGTACCAGGGCCTCATCGCGGGTCTGACCGCGGCCGCTGAGCTCGGCGCCAGCGCGGTGCTGGTGCAGCTGGATTCCAAGCTGGTCATCGAGCAGATGTCGGGACGCTGGCAGGTCAAGCACCCGTCGATGCGCCCGCTCGCCCGGCAGGCCGCGGAGCTGGCGGCCGGCTTCGCCGAGGTCGACTTCCAGTGGATCCCGCGGGAACGCAACAGCCAGGCCGACCGGCTTGCCAACGAGGCGATGGATGCGGCCACCGGCCTGGCGCCGGCTGCCGAGCCGCCGGCTCGGTCCCTGGAGCCCGCCGAGCCGGTGCAGGACGAGCTGCCGGCCGACGACAACACCGGGGCCTGGGTGCCGCCGCAGGACACCCCGACCCGGCTGCTGCTGGTCCGGCACGGGGTCACCGAGTACTCCCTGGAGCGGCGGTTCGCCGGCCGCTCGGACCTGGAGCTCACCGAGCTGGGCCACGAGCAGGCCAGGCAGGCCGCGGGCCGGGTTACCGAGCTGGGCCCGGTCGACATCGTGATCTCCTCCCCGCTGCGCCGGACCTGGCAGACCGCGCAGCAGATCGCCGACCGGCTGGCGCTACCGGTGCTGATCGAGGAGGGCATGGTCGAGACCGACTTCGGCGACTGGGACGGCTACACCTACGACGAAGTCCGCCAGCGGTGGCCCGCCGAGTTGCAACGGTGGCTGGCCGACCCGGCGGTGGCGCCGCCGTCCGGCGAGTCGTTCGAGACGGTGACCCGGCGGGTCCGGCGGGCCCGGGACCGGATCCTGGCCCAGCACAGCCGCAAGACGGTGGTCGTGGTCTCGCACGTGTCGCCGATCAAGATCCTGGTGCGGCTGGCCCTGGACGCGCCGGCTTCGGCGCTGCACCGGATGTTCCTGGCGCCGGCCTCGATCTGCGCCATCGACTACTACGCCGACGGCCCGGTGTCGCTGCAGTCCTTCAACGACACCGCGCACCTGGGCGCGCACCCGGGCTGAGCCGTTCGCCGATCCAGGCGGACCTGCAGCCGGCGGTAGGGCACCCGTCGCGTGGGCGTTAAGATTGGCGAGCGGCGGACGAGCCGACCGGGCGACCGCGTCAGCCTGGCGACAGGCTGCCGAGGAAAGTCCGGGCTCTACAGAGCAGGGTGGTTGTTAACGGCAACCCGGGGTGACCCGCGGGACAGTGCCACAGAAAACAGACCGCCGGACGATTCGGGCTCGCTCGAAGAGGCCGGTAAGGGTGAAACGGTGGTGTAAGAGACCACCAGCATCCCGGGTGACCGGGATGGCTAGGTAAACCCCACCCGGAGCAAGGTCAAGAGGCGCCTCGGCTTGCCGGGGCGCTGCGCAGGCGTTCGAGGGCTGCTCGCCCGAGCCTGCGGGTGGACCGCTAGAGCCTGCCGGCGACGGCAGGCCGAGATGGATGGTCGCCGTTCGGAGGATCCGTCCTCCGTCCACAGGACCCGGCTTACAGGTCGACTCGTCCGCCGCCTGTCCGCGCCGCATCGAGCGCTGAGGCGGCTGTTCAATGTCGGCGGGTGCTGCCACGATCAGCGTTATGGATGCTCCAGGTCGGGCGCGGATCCGGCACGATTCAGCGCAGGACGGTGCAGCGCACGACGGCTTTGAGCTGCTGTGTGAGATCGAGCCGGCTACCGGCCCAGACCTCACCCGGGTCCGCCGGCAGATAGCGATGCTGGCCGGGGTCGCGAACTCGTTCCTGGTGCCGGACAACCACCTCGGCCGGGCGACGGTCTCCAGCATCGCCGTCGCGCAGGAGGTGCACGCGCTGGGCGGCTCGGCGATCGCCTGCGTCAACAGCCGCGACCGCAACCTTCTCGGGTTCCGGCGCGATTTGCTGACCGCCGCGGCCTACGGCGTCGATCGGTTCCTCTTCGTCCGGGGTGACGAACCGACCGCGGGCACCAGGTCGACCGACCTGACGGTCCGCCACATGATCGAGGAGGCGCACAACTACCGGGAACGGTCATTCAACGTCGGCGCAACCGTTCGTGCCACCGGCGCGGTGCCGTCGTGGAAGGCGGCAGCCGACTTCTTGCTCGTCCAGGTCGTCTACGACCTCGACCAGTTGTTCGCGTGGCGGGACAACGCCAACTACTCCGGCAAGCTGCTGGCCGGAGTGCTCGTTATGGCCAGCAGCAAGATGGCGCAACGAATCGCCGCGGACGTTCCCGAAATCCGGGTGCCTGAGGAGTTGATCAGCGACTTGGAGCGCAATCCGGACGCTGGTCTGGACCTCGCCGTCGACATGGTCGAACGTATCCGGGCTTCGGGACAGTTCGATGGTGTGCACCTGGTTCCGGTCGGCCGTTACGCCGACCTCGCACACCGGCTGGGCAGGGCCAAGCGAGCTAGCGGGCCCCAGTAACGCGCGCTGTTCAGTGGTAGCTGTGCTCCGCCCCGGGGTAGATGCCGGCCTGCACCTCGGCGGCGAAGGCATGGGTGGCCTCGGTCAGCACCTGCGTCACGTCGGCGTACTGCTTGACGAACTTGGCGGGCTTGCCGTCGGCCCGCAGCCCCGCCATGTCCTGCCAGACCAGCACCTGGGCGTCGCACTCGACGCCGGCACCGATACCGATGGTGGGAATACTGAGGTCGTGGGTGATCTTCTTGGCCAGGTCGGCCGGCATGACCTCCATCACGACGGCGAAGGCACCGGCGTCCTGCAGTGCTCGGGCATCCTCGAGCAGCCGCTGGCCGGCCTCGTCACCGCGACCCTGCACCCGGTAGCCCGACATCGTGTTCACCGACTGCGGGGTCAGCCCGATGTGGGCCATCACCGGAATGCCCGCGGAGCTGAGCAGCTCGACCTGCGGCGCTACCCTGGCGCCGCCCTCGACCTTGACGGCCTGCGCGCCACCCTCCTTGAGGAACCGGGCGGCCGTCTCCAGCGCCTGCTGCGGCGAGACCTGGTAGCTGCCGAACGGCAGGTCAGCCACCACCAGGGCCCGGCTGGCACCCCGGACCACGGCGCGCACCAGCGGCAGCAGTTCCTCGACGGTGACGGGGACGGTGGTGTCGTAGCCGTAGACCACGTTCGCGGCGGAGTCCCCGACCAGCAGCACCGGGACGCCGGCCCGGTCGAAGATCCGGGCGGTGGTGTAGTCGTACGCGGTCAGCATCGGCCAGCGGTCGCCGGTCAGCTTGGCGTTCTGCAGATCGCGGATGGTGATGCGGCGGCTCGACGTGCCGCCGTAGAGCGTCTCGCTCATGTCGGGTCCTCTGGGTTCCTCGAGGCCGGCTCGCCGGTCCCCGGGCGGTAGGTGGACCCCTCCATGGTGCTCCTGCCGCTCGAACTTTGGGAACTCGGCGAGAGCTGAGTCACCTTCTCCTGAATCCAGCCGGTCGGACTCGGTCGGAACCGCTCGGCCGGTTCGGGCTCAGCCAGAGCTGGGGCCGTGCTCGCGCCAGCGGTTGGTGATCGGCAGCCGGCGGTCCCGGCCGAAGGCCTTGAGGCTGATCTTGGGACCGGGCGGGTACTGCCGCCGCTTCCATTCGGCAGCGTCGGTCATCCGGGACACCCTGGTCACCAGCTCCTCGTCGAAGCCGGCGGCCAGCAGGTCGTCGAAGCCGGCGTCGGTGTCGATGTAGAGGGCCAGCACCGCGTCGAGCACCTCATAGTCGGGCAGCGAGTCGGTGTCGAGCTGGCCCGGGCGCAACTCGGCCGACGGCGGCTTGGTGATCGAGTTCTCAGGGATCGGCGGGGTCAGGCCCTGCCGGACCGCCTCGGCGTTGCGCCAGCGGGCCAGCTGCCACACCAGGGTCTTGGGGACGTCCTTGATCGGGGCGAAGCCGCCCACCGCGTCGCCGTAGATCGTGGAGTAGCCGACCGACAGCTCGCTCTTGTTGCCGGTGGCAAGCACCAGGTGCCCGTACTGGTTGGACAGACCCATCAGCGTGGTGCCCCGGACCCGGGCCTGGACGTTCTCCTCGGCCAGGCCGGTCAGCTTCAGGGACTCGACGAACGCGCTGACCATCGGCGCGATCGGCACCGTCTGCAGCGGCGCGCCCAGGTTGGCGGCCAACTGCACGGCGTCGGACAGCGAGTGCTCCGAGGAGTAGTCGCTGGGCAGCGCCACCCCGTGCACGTTCTCGCCCCCGATCGCGTCCGCCGCGATCGCGGCGACCACCGCCGAGTCGATGCCGCCG
>DASZEI010000022.1:0-9179 GCA_035940975.1 Jatrophihabitans sp.
CAGGGCATGAACGGCACGAGCGGTGAGACGTCGGCGTAGAGCTTCTCCGCGAGCATCTTGTCGCCGTCGAAGGTGAAGACGCCGACGGAGCGGACCTTGATGACCTGACCGGTCTGGTTGCCGTCGAAACCTTGGGGAAAGACGGTCAGTACTTCCACGGCCGTCGCGCCGGGTGCGTGGTAGAAGGCCTCACCGATGTGCTCGTTCGGGCCCATCGAGTCGAAGAACAGCTGCAAGAACTTCCGCACCTCCTCGTGGCCGTCGATGACCTTGTCCACGCTCATCAGCTCGTAGCGGGGTACGCCGCTGAAGGTGGCCAGGACCGCGTCGACGTCCTTGCGGCTCTCGCCATCGAGGTGGGCGGCGAGCGTCTTCTCGCGGACGGCGATGATTTCCGGGGTCACCATGGCAGCTGTCCTCTCAGGTGGAGCTTGGAACGGTCGGTCGCTGCCCCATCATCGCCCCTCTGGGCGACGGCCCGGACCTCGCGGGTCGGCGTGGCCCACCACTATCGGCCCGGCCGCGCCCTGTTGCCCGCCCGCATCCGGTTTTGCCCTGTTATTTGTGACAGGTGATGTGCATCCCCGATGGTCTGGCGAGGTATTCCTCCCAGAAGCCCTCGCCGCGCTTGCGTTCCGAGTCCGCAGGGATGAGGAAGGGCTCGATCTGCCACGAGCGGAATCCCACGAGTCGAAATGCTTCCTCATACGCTTCCCACGGCAGCCAGTGGAAGTCGAATTCCACCGTCTTCTCGCCGAGGAACAACGTGCCGCGAAGCCTCGCCCCCTCGTGGAGGGTGTCGTCCATCAGGCGGAAGGAGAACCCGTACTTGCGCTGATCGAAGAGGGGCTGCGGCGGCTGCAGGATGTTGGCGATGCTCGCCACGAAGTGCTGGCCCGGCTTGAGGTTGTCGTAGACCGTCTGCACCATCTGGCGTAGTTGATCCCGGTTCTCGGCATAGTGCAGGAGGTAAGCGGCGCAGACCCGGTCGAACTCGCCGATCTTGCCCAGCGCCGCGGCGTCCGCGACACGGTACTCGATCCCGATGGGCTCGGCCTCTTCGCGCTGCTGGGCCAGCGCGATCATCTGCGGCGAGATGTCGACGCCCACCACCCGCGCGGCCCCCCACTGCCTGAGCAGGCGGGTGCCCATCCCGTCACCGCAGGCGAGGTCAAGGACGGAAAGACCGGTGAGGTCGCCGAGCCGGACGCGCAGCGAGTGCCACTCGGCGTCGCGCAGCGGCACGGCGGCGGAGATCTTCTGGTAGTCGAGGGCAATCGTGTCGTACTGGGTCACGGGTCTCCCCCTGGGGTGGTCGGCGGTGCTGAACGAAGGTTTCCTCCGAATCTAACGCCGCCGCACGCACAAAGGCCGGCCCGCCGTCGGAGTGACGGCTGGACCGGCCGTTGAACGTGCCGGGCTTGCCGGGCGCTAGGAGATGTAAGCGGCCAGGTCGTTGAGCAGCGCGGCCTTCGGCTTGGCACCCACGATGGTCTTGACGATCTTGCCGCCCTGGAACACCGACATGGTCGGGATGGACATGATCTGGTAATCCCGAGCGACCTGCGGGTTCTCGTCGATGTTGAGCTTGACGATCTGGAGCTTCTCGCCGTGTTGGCTGGCGATCTCTTCGAGCACCGGGGCGACCAGCCGGCACGGCCCGCACCACTCGGCCCAGAAGTCGACCAGCACCGGCTTGTCGGACTGCAGGACGTCCTTGGCGAAGGTGGCATCAGTGACGGCGGGGGTGTTGGCACCCATAACGGCGACTCCCTGTGAGTTTCGAGGTTTTCAGTTCTGGTGGTTGTGCTGTGAACCTAACAAGGAACGGGCCGCAACCCTTCCCGGGTGCCGGCGCGCCGCCTCAGCCTGCCTAGCGGCGAACCCGGCCTTGCACGGCGGCGAGCCTCAGCCTTCCATGGCGGCGAGTTGGGCATCGCCGACCGCCTCCAGGGCGGTCAGGAATCGCTCGGCGTCCAACGCCGCCTGGCAACCGGTGCCGGCCGCGGTGATGGCCTGGCGGTAGACGTGATCGACCACGTCGCCGGCGGCGAACACGCCGGCCAGGTTGGTCCGGGTGGAGTGGCCGTCGGTGAGGATGTAGCCCTCGTCGTCCAGCTCGACCTGGCCCTTGACCAGCTCGGAGCGCGGATCGTGCCCGACGGCGATGAACAGCCCGGTGGCCTCGATCTCGCGGGTCTGGCCGGTGCGGGTGTCGCGCAGGGTCAGGCCGGTGACCTTGGTCTCGCCGTGGATCTCGGCGACCTCGGAGTTCCAGGCCCACTGGATCTTGGGGTTGGCATTCGCCCGCTCGGCCATGATCCGCGAGGCCCGCAGCGTGTCGCGGCGGTGCACCACGGTCACCGACTCGGCGAACCGGGTCAGGAAGGTCGCCTCCTCCATGGCGGTGTCGCCGCCGCCGACCACCACGATGTGCTGGTTGCGGAAGAAGAAACCGTCACAGGTGGCACACCAGGACACCCCGTGGCCGGACAGCTCGTCCTCGCGCGGCACGCCCAGCTTCTTGTACGCCGAGCCCATCGCCAGCACCACCGCGTCGGCGGTGTACTCACCCGACAGGGTCCGCACGGTCTTGACCGGCGACTCCAACTCCACCGACACCACATCGTCGCTGACCAGCTCGGCGCCGAACCTCTCGGCCTGCTCCCGGATCTGGGTCATCAGCTCGGGGCCCATGATGCCGGACGGAAAGCCGGGGTAGTTCTCGACGTCGGTGGTGTTCATCAGGGCGCCGCCGTACTGGCTGCCTTCGAAGACCAGCGGCCGCAGGTCGGCCCGCGCCAGGTACAGGGCGGCGGTGTAGCCCGCCGGGCCTGAGCCGACCACGATCACCTTGCGGTGGTTCTCGCTCACGACTACCTCGATCCCACTGCTTCTCCGCCGATCGGAGGAGCGCCGGAACAACCAGTCTAGGGCGAGCGCTATTCCGCGCTGGGTCCTCTGCCGGGACCCGGTCCGGGTGCCATGCCCGGCGCCGTGCCGGCGTTGGCCTCGGCACCGCCCTGCTCGGTCCGACCGCGCACCGCGGCGGCGATCTGGGCCACCTCGGGCAGCGGCAGCCGCAGCGCCAGCAGCACCAGGACGGCACCGCCCAGCACCGCGCCGACCACCAGCTCGACCAGCGCGGCGAGCCGGCCGTCGCCGAGCACCGCGGTGCCGGCCAGCACCACCGCCAGGCCCACCAGGCCACCACCGGCGGCCGCCGCCGTGATCCAGCCGACGGTCCGGCCCACCGCCGCGAAGCCCAGCCGGCCGAACCGGCGACGCAGCAACAGGTGCCCGACCAGGCACCCCACCAGGTAGGACGCCGAGGTGGAGACGGTCAGCCCGATGACCACCGCCCGGCCGTCCAGCAGCACCGCGCCGGCCAGCACCAGGCCCACCTTGGTGGCAACCATGGCGAGGTTGATGAAGGTCGGCGTCCGGGCGTCGCGCATCGCGTAGAAGACCCGTTGCTGCAGCATCACCACGGCGAACGGCAGCAGGCCGAAGGCGCCCGCCGCCAGCGCCACGCCGGTCAGCCGGGCGTTGCCCTGGCTGAACCGGTTCAGCAGGATCACGCTGGTGAGCAGCGGGCCGAAGATCATCATTCCCACCGAGATCGGCACCAGCGCCACTGCCGAGAGCCTGCTGCCCAGCCGCAGGTCCTCCAGCACCGCCGAGGTGTCGCCGCGGGCCGCCGCCCGGCTCATCCGGGGCATCAGTGCGGTCAGCAGCGACACCCCGAGCACGCCGTAGGGCACCATGAACAGCAGGTCGGCGTAGGCGAAGATCTGCACGCCGCCGTTCTGGTTGGCGACCCGGTTGACCGCGACCACGCCGATCTGGCTGATCACCACGTAGCCGAGCACCCAGAGTGTCAGGGTCCGGAACTCGGCCATCCGGCCGGTCTCGTCCGGACCGGCCCGGAACCGCCACTGCCACACGAAGCCACTGCGGCGAAGCGGTACCAGCAGCACCAGCGCCTGCGCGGCGATGCCGAGGGTGGTGCCGATGCCCAGGATCAGGATCTGGGTGTCGGTGATGGTGCCGGTGGTCAGGTTCGCGGGGCCGGGCACCAGCAGGAACAGCAACGCCGCGCAGATGGTGATCAGGTTGTTCATCACCGGCGCCCAGGCCGGCCAGCCGTAGATGTGCCGGGAGTTCAGGATCGCCGCGATCATCGCCCCGAGGCCGTAGAAGAAGATCTCGGGCAGCAGCAGGGTGGCCCACAGCGAGGCGACCGAGCGGTACTGCGCCGGCCCGCCGAAGACTCCGATCAGCCAGGGCGCGGCCAGCACCGCGAGCAGGGTGGCGCCGGCCAACCCGGCGGTGGCGATCGACAGCAACCGCTGGGTGTAGGCCAGCCCACGGTCCCGGTCGTCCTGCTGGGCCTTGACCAGCACCGGGATCAGAACGCTGGTCAGCACCCCGCCCAGCAGCAGTTCGTAGACCATGTTGGGCAGCGTGTTGGCCAGGCCGTAGGCATCGCCGACGCTGTAGGCGCCGGCCCCGACCGCGGCGGCGATCACGATGCTGCGCAGCAGGCCGGTGATCCGGCTGACCATGCTGGCGATCGCCATCGTCCGGCTGCTGGCCAGCAGGCTCGGGGCGGCGGGTTCGTCCTCGGCCTGCGGGATCCACTCGTCCGGCAGTGCGGTGTCCGGCAGTGCGGTGTCCGGGGCCTCGGGGGTGCCGGTGTCCGGGGTGCCGGGCTGCACGAGAGTGCCCGGCGCCGACGAGCCGTTCGTGGCGGTTGCGGCGTCCGGCCGGCGGCCCGAGGCCTGGTCGGCCGCCCTATCAGCTCCCGGCTGCTCGAACGGGCGCGGCCGGTGCCGGCGGGGGCCGTGGTAGATCGGCGCGCTCCAGGCGTCGCCGGTGTCGGGCTGGGCGGTCTCGACGGCCAGCGCGGAGGCGTCGCCGGGCAGCGGGATCGGGGTGCCGTAGATCCGCGGCGGGGACCAGTCCTCGCTCATGACGCGGTGCCGGCGAGCACCCTGCTGGAGCCGCGCCGGATCCGTTGCACCAGCCGCCGCAGCAGCGCCAGCACCAGCACGCTCACCGCGACGATGGTGATCGTCTTGGTGACGGTGCCGAGCGCGGTCGCCCGCAGGTTGAGGGTCACGCCGGCCCCTAGTTGACGGCCGTCCGGCGTGCTGAGCACTGCCACGACCTGGAACTTACCGAGCCGATCGACGTGGGTGGGGATGCGGATGGTGGCGATGCTGCGAGCCGGAATGGTCTGCAGCTGCGCCGGCGGCGCCCGGAAGCCGACCACCCCGTTGGCCGGCGACACCGACACCTGGACGGTCACCGGCCGGGGCAGCTGGTTTGAAACCGTCACCACCACCGGCGAGTCCGCGGACGACAGGCTGTAGGTGCCGTCCGCGGGTTGCACCAGGTGCACCGCCGCCGTCAGCTGGTTGATCCGGACCTGCAGGCTGCGGGTCAGCGCGGAGCCGCCGGCCCGGTTGCGCCGCCACGCGCTGGACTCGGCCCGCTGGATGCCGTTGTTGAAGCCGCCCAGCAACGCCGCCGCGGCGTCGTTGTCGTGCAGCGCCTCGTTCATCGACGCCACCTGCTGCTCGATCCGGCTCAGCGCCACCATGTCGGCCTGGCTGAGCTCGGCGGCCGGGTTCTCGGCGCCGGTCTGCAGGGCGCCCCGGCCCACCGGCGTGACCGCCCGCAGCGCGGTGCGCAGCGCGATCGGCCGGCCCCAGCTGGTGCCGCGCTCGGCCAGGATGGTCTGGGCGGCGGTCACCGGGTTGGGATTGACGTAGCGGTCCGGCGCGATCACCACGAAGTGGCTGCGCTCGGGTTGCTGCACGGCCCGGATCGCCAGCTGGGCCAGCAACGTCTGCTGGTCATTGGCCGCCGCCGTGCCCAGCCGCAGCACCCGCGACACGGTGGCCTGGATGGCGCTGTCGGTGACCAGGGCCACCGCCTTGCCGGCCGCCGAGGGCAGCGGCGACAGCGCGTCGGGCCGCGGTTCGGTCTGGTTCTGGCCCGGCAGCGTGGCGTCGCTGAGCAGCACCGTCGACGCTCCGCCGCCGACCAGGGCGTCCAGCGCCTTGCCGGTCAGCGCGCCGCCGGCGGGCCAGGTGAGCAGGTCGGAGGAGAAGTCGCCGTTGAGGGTCGGCGCGATCCGCGCCTGCACCTGCGGCTCCAGGGCGGTGGAGAACTTCAGGCCGGCCCGGGTGACGGCGTTGACGTCCGGGTCGGCGTAGGCGGTGAGCACGATGTCGTGGCTGGCCTGCAGCTGCTTCAGCCGGGCCAGCCAGTCGGCGGCGAGCTTGGCGCCGGTGCCCGGCACCGTCCCGGTTCCGGCCCGCACCCGGTAGCCGGCGGGCCTGGCCATCACCGCCAGGCTGTCCAGCAGGTCCGGGTCGACCAGCAGGGTCAGCCGGGCCTGGCCCGCGACCAGTTCGGCGGTCCGCAGTGCCCGGTCCAACCGGCCACCGGGCCCGACCGAGCCGGCCAGCTGCTCGTCGACGAAGACGTCCTCGTCCACCGAACGGTGCGGAACGTCGAGCAGCGGCCACACCCAGCCCACCTGGACCGGTTGGGGCAGGTTCAGGAAGGACGGCACGAACACCTGCAACCGGCCGAGCTCGGTGGAGCCGACGCTGGGGTCACTGACTCCCCGGACGACCAGCGCGTACGGGTAGACCCCGTCGAAGCACAGGCACAGCTCCTCGCTGGTGGTGCGGTAGGTCAGGCTCAGGCTCTGCCGGGGAAGCAACTGGGTGCTCAGCCGCAGTGGCCGGGGCACCTGGTAGTCGGTGTCCGGCGGCTGCTTGATCGCCTCGTCCAGCAGCTGCTGCCGCCCGATCGGCAGGCCGCGTTGCATGCTCAGCTCGACGTCGGAGTAGGTGTTGTCCGTGTTGTTGGAAATGGTCACGCCCAAGGCGACCGGCTGGGCGGGCTTGTTCGCGTCCGGGCTGCGCGGGCTCATCGAGTTCAGCACGATCGAGACGGCGGACGACCCGGGCTGGGCGGCAGCGACCGGCCGGCCGGTCGCACCACCGGCCGGTGCCAGCACCAGTCCGATCAGGCCGAGCAGGCACAGTGCGACGGCGATGGGCAGGGCCGGGTACCGGCCGGTTCGCGTTCGGGAATGGGTGCCGGAGGGCTGGCTCACGCGGTGTCCCGCAGCAACCGGCAGGCCTCGTCGAGCAGCCCGCGCTCGTCGGAGTAAGCCAGCCGGTCGGCGATCCGGGGCAACGGCACCCAGGCCACCTCGGTGACCTCGATGTCGGAATCGGACAGTTCACCGCTGATCGCGCGCATCAGGTAATGATGGACCGTCTTGTGCACCCGGCGGCCCTCCACCACGAACCAGAAGTCGATGGTGCCGAGGCTGCCGATGATGTCGCCGGTGATGCCGGTCTCCTCGGCGACCTCGCGGACCGCCGCCTCCTCCAGGGTTTCACCCGCCTCCAGGTGCCCCTTGGGCAGCGACCAGAGCAGTCGTCCGCGCCGGTTGGTACGACCGATCAGCGCACCCTGCGGCACCGGCCCGGACAGATCGAGAACCAGCCCGCCAGCGCTGGTCTCGTCAACCCGGGGGAGCCGCGGGCGCCGGTTGGTCGACGCGCGGGACATGGACCGATGCTACTTGGCAGTTCAGTAGGGTCTGTCATCGTGAGTGATTCGTCCGTGCCGGCAACGGTCGGCAACCCGGGCGAGCTGGTGCCGATCCCGCCGGTGGCCACCCGGCTGGCCGAACTGTTCGCCGCGGCCGGGCACCAGCTCTACCTGGTCGGCGGGCCGGTGCGCGACGCGCTGATGGGCCGGCCGGTCAACGACCTGGACTTCACCACCGACGCCCGTCCCGAGCAGGTCCTGGAACTGGTCTCGGGGCTGGCCTCAGGCACCTGGACCACCGGCATCGAATTCGGCACGGTCGGCGCCCAGATCGGCGGTCAGCCGTGCGAGATCACGACCTTCCGCGCCGACAGCTACGACCGGGTCAGCCGCAATCCGGTGGTCGCGTTCGGCACCGATATCGCCGAGGACCTGCGCCGGCGCGACTTCACCATGAACGCGATGGCGGTCTCGGTGGCCGACCGCGGGTTCGTCGATCCGTACGGCGGCCTGGCCGATCTGGCGCGCGGCGTGCTGCGTACCCCGGCCACCCCGCAGGAGTCCTTCGGGGATGACCCGCTGCGAATGCTGCGGGCGGCCCGGTTCGTCGCCCAGCTGGGGGTCACGCCGGCCGAGCCGGTGATCGAGGCGATCGGCCAGCTGTCCGGTGAGCTGGCCCGGATCACCGCCGAGCGGGTGCAGGCCGAGCTGAACAAGCTGATCGCCGGCAGCTATCCGCGCCGGGGCCTGGAGGTGCTGGTGGACACCGGCCTGGCCGACGTGGTGCTGCCGGAGCTGCCGGCACTGCGGATGGCCGCCGACGAGCACGGCCAGCACAAGGACGTCTACGCCCACACCCTGCAGGTGCTCGACCAGGCGATCGAGCTCGAGCAGCGCGAGCCGGGGGCGCAGCCCGACCTGGTGCTGCGCTGGGCGGCCCTGCTGCACGACATCGGCAAGCCGGAGACCCGCCGGTTCGCCGACGGCCCTGGCGGCACCAAGCTGGTCACCTTCCACCACCACGAGGTGGTCGGAGCCCGGCTGGCCAGGGCCCGGCTGAAGGCACTGAAGTTTCCGAAGGACCAGATCGAGGACATCTCCCGGCTGGTGTTCCTGCACCTGCGCTTCTACGGCTACGGGCGCGGCGAGTGGACCGATTCGGCGGTCCGCCGCTACGTCACCGATGCCGGCCCGCTGCTGGACCGTCTGCACAAGCTGGTGCGCTCGGACACGACCACCCGCAACAAGCGCAAGGCCGCGATGCTGGCAGCGACCTACGACGCCCTGGAGGAGCGGATCGCCCGGCTGCGCGAGCAGGAGGAGCTGGATGCGATCCGGCCGGATCTGGACGGCACCGAGATCATGGCGATCCTGGGCATTCCGCCGGGGCCGTTGGTCGGCAAGGCCTACAAGCACCTGCTGGAACTGCGGATGGAGCACGGGCCGCTGCCCCACGACGAGGCCGTCGAGGCGTTGCGGTCCTGGTACGCCGGCCAGCAGTAGGTCAGCGCTGGCAGTCCCGGACCCTCAGGCGGATCGGTCGCCGGACAGCGACCGGACGGCAGCACGAGCGTGGGCCGGTCGCTCCGCGA